>CAZBZA010000088.1:0-4193 GCA_964495865.1 uncultured Lentimicrobiaceae bacterium | reverse complement strand
AAAATTCTGAATCCAGTAATTAAGTGTTGCGATACGCCAGGCCAAAACAGATTGTGAATTGTCGCCCCTGCTATGTTTGTCCATAATACTCTTGACAAGGTCTTTGCGAAGGAATGAAATATTCGGGTAATTAATATCCATCAAATGATTCAGCGGACCACGCAGCCATTTGGTTTCGCCTGGAGTTACAAAACCTTTTTTATCCTTTCGGTTAACAATAGCGTCAGGCAGCACATTTTTAAGCGAATGACGCAAAATCCGCTTGGTTTCAATGCCTTGAATTTTTTCGTCATTCCGCAGTGAAAAAGCAAACTCAACCAGCCGATGATCAAGAAACGGAACCCGCGATTCGATAGAAAAAGCCATACTGTTGCGGTCTTCATATTGCAATAATGAAGGCAGGCTTGTTGTAAACATCAGGTTGTAAAGGAAACTGTCGAGTTTTGTTCCGGGAGTATCGGTAAGATAAAACGGCGTTTGCGGTGGTTTTTCATTTAATAAAAACGGGTAATAACTGCGGTACTCCATGGCATACAATTTCTGCTCAGCGCTGATTGAACTCAGCATGGATTTTGCAAAGTGAGTGTATTTTTTCTTCCCGCTAAGCTTCAGGTTTTCGGCAACCTGGCCGGTGGTTGAAAAAGCATTCCCAAAATTCCCGCCACGTATCATATCAGCAATTAACCGATAGTACGAATGCATGTAACCGCCAAGGTATTCGTCACTTCCCTGCCCGTCGAGAACCACTTTAATGCCGTTTTCAGCAATCAGTTTCATGAGGAAATACTGCGAAATAAACGACGAACCTGTTGCAGGAACATCTGCGTGATACAATGCATTATGAAATTCGGCCCGCACTTCTTCATCCGAAGGTTTTTTATAAAACGGATCTATAGAAGGATATTTTTCAATCACTTTACGAATAAAAGGCCGTTCGTCAACTTCGCCATCGCCATCATAATAAATACTGAAAGATTTATAAGATGTTCCCGGATGTTGCTGCTGCACCTCCGAAACAATAGCACTGCTGTCGAGTCCGCCGCTAAGGCAAGTGGCAACAGGAACATCGCTGCGCATATGCAGGGCAATACTTTCTGAAAACATTTCCCTGAAACGTTCTGTTTTTTCAGTGAAAGATACATCCGAATAATCACCGGTATAAATATCCCAGTAACGGGAAATTTCAATTTCCTCTATCTCCTTAGTATTGAATTTAATAACCATATTATGAGCTGCCGGAAGTGCGGAAATCGCATCGAAATAGGTTTCATCGTTATAACAAAGCCAACCCATCTGAAGACCTCGGCTCACCTGGTTCAGATTCAATTCATTGCTAAAAACTGGCGTTGGCTTCAAACCTTTCAGTTCAGAGGCAAAATAAAAGCTGCCCTCTTTGTGAATATAATAAAACGGCTTAATGCCAAATCGGTCACGCGAAGCAAAAACAAGGTTATTAGCAATATCGTAGAGCGCAAAAGCCCACATTCCGACAAAATGGTTTACACAATCGGTTCCCCATTCGAGGTATGAGGCCATAACAACTTCAGTATCAGATTGGGTTGTAAAGCGATACCCTTTTTTGATAAGCTCATTTCGGATTTCGAGATAATTATACACTTCGCCGTTAAAAACCATTGCATTTCCCTGATAGTGCATTGGCTGATCAGCTTCGTGACTAAGATCGATGATACTCAGCCGGTTATGTCCGAATATAAGTCCATCATGCCACCAGGTACCACGGGCATCAGGTCCGCGGTGAGCAATAGATTGTAACATTTGCTCAATGCTTTCGAGAGCTTGCCCTTTATTTAATCGGGAATTAAAAAATCCGGCAATGCCGCACATAGTAAGCTGTTTATCAGTTTATAAAGAAGATTCTGTTTACAGGAATCTGGAATATTAATACCTGTAATCTTGCAAGCGGGCAAAATTACTAAAAAAGCCATTGAGGCTGGCTTACTAAAAAACAATATAATCCATCCCAGCATAAAGATTAGTTTTGAGGTACGAAAACCACTTTTAAAAAGCAAGAATCAGTAACAACGGATGATACAGGGAAACACTTTATTATTTAACTGTAAAAATAAGTTACATAATTACAAAAATATCATTAATTTTATAGGTTGATTAGGGAACAAAGAACCCTTATTTATTGATTTCAAAACAAAGCGCTATGCAAACATACATCTACTCATTATCAGCTCATTACTCGTTTACTTCATATACACTCAGATGGTTGCGGAATTGCCTTGCTGCGATGGTAATAAGTTTATTTACCACATCTGGAAGTTATGCGGAAGGGACGAAACAATTGGAGCCAACAGGACCACCAACGAATGCAAATGGCGGACTTGGATTAGCTTTATATGACGGAGGATCAACCACTAATGGATACAGAATCCCGTTTGCAAAAGTCGGATGCTCGTATGAATACAGACTTAATGTTTATGTTGCAGATCCCTCGGTTGAAAAAATTTATTTTGGTTTAAGGGAACAAAACGGAGATCCGGTTTATTATCGGTTTCGCGATCCTGATGGAAATATTGTAGCCGGTTTTGATCTTACAGCATTCCCAGCTGCAGGAAATCCAGGTTATATCAACAACTGGAGTGAAGCATCAGTTGGACCTAAAATAGGTGCGTTTAATCCAACAGGATATCAACCACTTGTTATTACACCTACAAAAACAGGCAATTATTATATTGAATTTGCTGCAAATGCTTCCGGAGGAAATTTCGGTGTAGGAGACAGCAGGACTTTAGATCTTTTTGACATCAGTGTCTTTCAGGGAACCACAATATTCGAAGGAAGGGTTTGGAGTATGGCATGGCAATTCTCAAACCTGATCAATAAAGAAGGGCAAACTGGAACTACTAATTCTGCACAGACGTCAAAACTATTCTTTTATTCTGATGATGGAATAACAACAAGTTGTAATATAAACAAATGGCAGGGTGGACATTTCTATGTAAATTGCAATCAATGGGGCGTTTACAACACAGGAAATTGGGAAAACGACAGAAAATCGATTGAATATTCTTTTGGTCAAACTATACCAGTTTTGCCACAGTACAGAGAATTTCTTAATCCTCCGGATGAGAATATTTTCCCTACAGGAACTATTGGTCAAATATGTACTGGAGGACTATCGAGTGTTTCATACTGTGACGGGTCAATTGATTTTCTAATAAAAGTAACTAAATCAGGAACGGTTACATTGCACATTACAACGCCAGATGGAGTAACAGATGTAACTGGAGATGTTACAGGTTATGTAGATTGTTCGACCTGGGATACAATACATTGGAATGGGATAACAAGCGGGGGTAATCCTGTACAGAATGGAGCAAATCTCACTATGAGTATTGATTATTTAAATGGATTAACAAATTTACCATGCAACGATATAGAACAATCTCCACAAGGGATACAGGTGGATATTGTTAGACCTCTCTCAGGGAAATTAGGAATTATGTGGGATGATTCTAACATTGGAGGAAGTGTGAACAGTGGTTATCCGGGTTGCACATATACCGGAATACCTACTCCGAGCGGCTGCCATAATTTTTCCGGAGAATCAAGGATAGTTAATTCATGGTGGTATTATTTGACTACTGGAACCGAAACTCTGGATATTTTCACAATAAACACTCCCGGAACACCAGTTCAACCTCCATTCGGTCCTAATCCTGTTTGCGTGGGGCAAACTAACCTTACCTATACTATTCCTGTGATATCTTCAGCGGACAGCTACATCTGGACATTACCCGATGGAAGCTCGGTTACAACACCAACCAATACAATCAATCTTAATTTTCCAAATCTCACATCCGGCGGTACACTAAGAGTACATGGTTTAAATACAAGTTGTGGTGCAGGTGTTGATTCTCCTCCACTTACTATAGTTGTTAACCCTGATCCTCTGCCAACCATTACAGGAAATCAAAATGTTTGCAATAATTCAAGTTTTTCGTACACGGCAACCACTGGATTATCGTCCTATAACTGGCCACCACCAAGCGGCGGAGTAATCACTTCAGGTGCCGGAACCAATACTGTTACTGTAAACTGGACTGCGGCCGGTGCTCAGACATTACAATTACAGACAACTTCTTTCAACTGCGGTTTAAGAACAACCACACTTCCGGTAACGGTAAATCCCTTGCCTGTTTCAAACTTCAGCTTTGCAAATA
>CAZBZA010000087.1:0-11093 GCA_964495865.1 uncultured Lentimicrobiaceae bacterium | reverse complement strand
TAAAACCGGATTACAAATTTCTGCCTGCTCAGTTCCTTTTTCAGAAAAACAATCCCAAACCTGAAAAGATCAACACTCACCGTAACATGCTCATGATCTGTTATTTGCTGCCAGGCTTTTTCCATCCCGCGCGACCAGTGAATATCATCAAAAACAAATACGGTGTCGTTATGTGCAATTTTTAACAGAGTTTCAAAATTATCAATTGTAGCATCAAAAGTATGATGCCCATCGATAAAAGCGAAATCAAGTTTCTTCATATTCTTAACCAAATCGGGCAATACAATATCGAAACGGCCGATATGCAGATCAATATTTAAAGCATTAAGCGCCTGGAAATTTGAAGATGCCTGTTCCGATTTGGTGGTGCAACCTTCGAGTGTAATCACCTGTGCCGCAGGATTAGCCTTGGCAAGATACAAGGTACTTACGCCCAGCGAAGTACCTAACTCAATAATCGTTTCAGGTTTCAAATACCTGACAAGCCGGAAAAGCAAACGCCCGTATTTCGCATCAACCGAACTTTTGCGGGCTAATTCGGAAACACGCTCGAAACGGTGCTCATAACTTTTCAGGTTGGCACCAGCTCCAAAATCAGTGATTTCAATCAATTGCGATTTATGCAAAAGCTTCTGCCGAAGATTTTCGATATCATTATATTCTTGAAAATCAGTCTTATCCCTGATCACTTCATCAACCAGCGAATAAACAAACGGCGAATGCACTGAATGCCTCGTACCCGATTTATTAAGGTATTTCAGGTAAGCTGTAGCTTTAAAAAATGCTGAATTCATCAGGCGCAGTGGAAGGATTTTAAAAATAATTTCCGAAATGAAACCAAGCTTGCTTATTTTTGTTTCCTTTATTGCAAAATACAAAAACAGCTTTTCATGTCGTTACAAAAAGTGAGTGCTAAAGTAGAGAATTATTTATCGCTCGTTAAATTTTCGCACACAATATTTGCGCTCCCGTTTGCATTACTTGGTTTTTCGCTGGCTACTATTCATGCCAACGATTCGCTCAGTTTGAAGTTGCTGGCACTGGTTATTTTATGCATGCTTTTCGCCCGTAACGCGGCAATGAGTTTTAACCGCTGGGCCGACAGGGATATTGATGAAGTAAATCCACGTACGGCGCAACGCGAAATACCGGCACAAAAAATCAAACAGCAATCAGCACTTATATTCTGCATTGCGAACGCGCTGCTTTTTGTTGCCGCCACCTGGTTTATCAACCCGCTCTGTTTTTACCTTTCGCCGGTTGCTCTTTTAGTTATTCTGGGTTATAGTGTCACCAAACGGTTTACCGCTTTATCGCATTTTGTGCTCGGACTCGGGCTTGCGCTCGCACCTACCGGCGCTTACCTGGCTGTTACCGGTACTTTCGACTGGATACCTGTTATAATTTCATTTTCAGTATTATTCTGGGTTTCAGGCTTCGACATTATATATGCTTTGCAGGATGACGATTTCGACCGCGATAACCATTTACGCTCAGTTCCGGTATTACTCGGACGAAAAAGAGCACTTGGCTTGTCGCTGGTATTGCACATTTTTACAGCCATATTGCTTGTTGTGGCCGGGATGCAAGGGAATTTCAAAACTATTTACTGGATAGGACTGGGAATATTTTCATTCCTGCTGTTTTACCAGCATACAATTGTAAAATACAACGATCTTCATCGTGTGAACGTTGCATTTTTTACATTGAACGGGATCGCAAGTGTCGTATTTTCTGTATTCGCAATTACGGATTTGTTGCTATAAATCAGAAACTTTTGATTTACTCGCTTTTTTGACGGAAGCTTCGATTGCCTGGTCAAAAAGAGCTTTGTCGGCCGGATGAAACTCAAAAGCTATCGGAGTATAAAAAATCGGGAGTCCGCCCAGTATTTCCTCAGCTTCTGCGCTTTGAAGCCGTTTTGCATCTTTTTCGGTGGTGACGATAATTTTCCGTTTCGTTGGCAAGGTATTGTACCTGTCCTTCAAAATCAGTAAATCCTTTTGAGTAAATGAATGATGATCCGGAAATTCCATCAGCTCAAGGTCAGTACAATATTTCCTCAGATATTCTTCCATAGGTCCGGGATTGCCGATACCCGTAAGCATAATAATGGAATAAATATTTTCAGTTTTGGCTGAATGATCGCATTTATTTAAATACAAAGGTTTAAAAGGAAGATAATTGATATACGAAAAACACACCAGCTGACCAGGATAAGGCTTGATTTCCTCAATGAGTTGTTTTCGCACAATAGGCGAAAATATCCTGGGTGTTTTGGTAACAACAATAATATCAGCACGTTTCCTGCCTGTGCTATATTCGCGCAACCTCCCAAGCGGCAACAACCAATCTCTTGTAAACAGTTTAAAATAATCGGTTACCAGAATCGACAATTCCGGTTTTACGTAGCGGTGCTGAAAGGCATCATCGAGAATAACCACATCAAGATCAGGAATATCAGTCATAAGCTTTCGTATGCCTTGTTTGCGGCATTCGCTTACAGCCACTTTTACGGCATCAAATTTCTGATGGTATTGCAATGGTTCATCGCCAATGGTATCAACCGTTTCGTTTTCGCCGGCAAGCCTGTAACCTTTGGTTTTTCGCTTGTAACCGCGGCTTAAAGTAGCAATATTGTTTTTGTCGGTTAACAAACGGATAATATATTCAACCATCGGAGTTTTTCCTGAGCCTCCGGCGATCAGGTTTCCGACTGAAATTACAGGGAAATCAAATTTATGGGAAGGCAGCAACCTGATGTCAAACAACAAGTTACGGACTTTTGTAATCAGACCGTAGAGAATGGCGAGAGGGAAAAGTAAAAATCTGAATGCTTCCACGTGATAAAGATACAAACAAATTTATCTGATATGCATAACCTTTCGTTAAAGAAATATTATCTTTAACGATATATTTTAGGCGCAGTACTGCAAAATCAATAGAAATATCATAAACTTTCGGAACATTTCAATTATTTGAGTTAAAATGAAGTGGCTTTTTAGTAATTTTACCTGTTAACAAAACCATCACAAAAAGTATGATATTATCCGAAATCACATCCTTCCTGAATGCTGAAATTCCACTGGCGCTTCAGGAAAGTTATGACAATTGCGGTCTGCTGATCGGCGACTCTTCGTCAGAAATAACAGGGGCAATGGTATGCCTCGATCTTACCGAAGGTGTTATGGACGAGGCAATTAAAAAACATTGCAACCTTATTATCTCGCATCATCCGCTTATTTTTTCGGGTATAAAAAGTTTAACAGGTCGTAACGAAACGGAACGGCTTGTTATACGAGCCGTCAGCGAGAAAATTGCAGTATTTGCTCTTCATACCAACCTCGATAACCATTACGATGGTGTTAACCGTTTGCTTTGCGAAAAACTTGGAATCGAAAATGCCGTGATTCTGAAACCCGTTAGCGATACATTGCGCAAACTGGTTACTTTCTGTCCGCCGGCACATGCCGACAATGTAAGGGCAGCGATATTTGAAGCCGGTGCCGGACAAATTGGGAATTACGACTTTTGCAGTTTCAATGCGCCGGGCAACGGAACATTCAGGGCAATGGACGGAGCCAATCCATTTGTAGGGCAGAAAGGCCAGCTGCATACCGAACCGGAACTTCGTATCGAAACCATTTTCCCTGCTTTTATTGAAAGTGCTGTGATAGCAGCATTAAAAAAATCACATCCCTATGAAGAAGTTGCTTTTGATATTTATCCTTTAACCAATGTACACCAGCGCATTGGAGCGGGTATGACAGGAACCTTGCCGAAAGCGTTAGACGCTGATGAATTTTTACGCCAGGTAAAAGAAATACTCAACATCGGATGCATAAGGCACACCTCATTAAAAAATAAAAAAATAAAAAAAATTGCACTTTGCGGAGGCTCGGGAAGTTTCCTGATAAAAGATGCAATATCCTGTGGAGCTGATATTTATATGACCGGAGATATAAAATATCATGACTTTTTTATCCCTGAAAACAAAATGATTTTGGCCGACATAGGGCATTATGAAAGCGAACAATTCACAAAAGAACTGATATATACCTTATTAAAGAAAAAATTTACTACTTTTGCACTCTTTATTTCCGAAACCAATACCAATCCGGTTAATTATTTGTAAATCAACATCAAACATCATAATCTGCTATGGCAAAAAGTGTTGCTAAACCTGCTGAAACAAGCGGTGAAGATATCAATAAGGCTACAAATGCTATCGAAACGAGCGAAACTGTTGAAAATCCAGTTGCCGACAGTCCGGTAAAAGATGAAACTGAAATTTCGATTGAAAAAAAACTCATTGCCTTATATACCCTTCAGCAAAATGATTCGAAAATCGACCGAATAAAAATTGTTCGCGGCGAATTACCTCTTGAAGTGGAAGACCTTGAAGATGACGTTGCCGGCCTCGAAACCCGCATCGACAACTACATTCAGGAAATTGAAATGCTGGAAAAACAGGTTTCGGATAAAAACCAGGCTATTAAAGAAAGCCAGGGTCTTATCAAACGTTACGAAGAACAGCAGAACAACGTAAGGAACAACCGCGAATACGATGCGCTTACCAAAGAAGTTGAATTCCAAAGCCTCGAAATACAACTGGCCGAGAAACGTATCCGCGAATTTTCTGCCCAGCTGCTTATGCGTAAGGAAGAAATTGAAAGCGCACAGCACGAACTGAGCGATCGTCGTAACGATCTGGAAGCAAAACGCAGCGAGCTAACCGATATAGTTGCCGAAACCGAACTCGAAGAAAAAGAACTTATCAATAAATCGGAACAACAGCAACGACTGATTGAAGAAAGACTGCTGGTAGCTTACAAACGCATCCGTAAAAATGCTCGTAACGGCTTGGCTGTTGTGCCTGTTGAACGCGATGCCTGCGGCGGATGTTTCAGCTATATTCCTCCACAACGCCAGCTTGATATTAAGCTGCATAAAAAAATTATCGTTTGCGAATTCTGCGGACGAATCCTTGTTGACAAAGAACTGGCTGACTCGCTTAGCTAAACAAAGGATATAACATAAGGAAAGAGCCGGTGAATAAGTTTTCCGGCTCTTTTTCTTTTATTGATATTGAAGTCCTACGGACTAAAATACTAACAAGACACCGCCGACAATCAATAGTACTACTTGCTGCGATCAGTAGCCTAAACAGTGACAGAATTTCAGAGCGCTAATAAACAGGTAGTTATTATAAGTTTTCACCAATGTAAGTTCGCAAGCTAATAATTCTGATTTTTGTAACACATTTGTATTTACTTTTCTGCAAGCTGAATGAAATATTTCCTGCTTTTCGGTTTCATCCTTTATGCTTCGTTGGTTGCGGAAGCTTCATTTATATTTAATGATAACTGCAAACAGGCATATACAGATGTTATGTGCCTGAGGTTCAGCCAGGCTGAAACGCGGATACAAACAGAGCAAAAGCTTAATCCAGCAAACGCTGTCCCAGCCCTTATCGAAAACCATATCGGATTTTTGAAAGTAATGATCGGTGAGGAAGAGAAAGACTTCATCCATTTAAAGGAAAATAAGGATAAACGCCTGCAGAAACTTGCCCTGAGCGGGAAAGAATCTCCCTGGTTTTTATACAGCCAATCGGTTATATACCTGCAATCGGGTATGGCCCGCGTGAAATTTGGTGAGTATGTGAATGCCGGTCTTGATATCAACCGCGCTTACCGGCTGCTGATTGAGAACCAGCGCAAATTCCCTGATTTTGTGATGAATAAAGCAGGACTCGGAATATTGCATTCCCTTATAGGCACGGTACCCGACAAATACCGCTGGGCTGTGCGTTCGCTCAACTTTGAAGGCTCTATCCCGCAAGGAAATGCCGAAATAAAGGAAGCTTACCGGCAGGTTGCGGCTGACCCACAACTTCATTTTCTGCTTACTGAAACTGCATTTCTGCTTTCGTTTGTAACTCTTAACCTTTCGGCAGATGTGCCAGCGGCTTTGGCGCTAGCTGAAAAATTTGAAAACCCACCAATTGCCTCACTTCTTAAGGAAAGCCCGCTTTTTATATATTCTCTCGCCACCATTTACAGCAGGGCTGGCGAAAACGACAAAGCAATCCGCATACTAACTGAAAGACCTCGTTCTGCCGACAGGTATCAGTTCTATTACCTCGATTATATGTTGGGAGTTGCGAGGCTCAACCGGCTAGATAAAGATGCCTGCTATCCGCTGCTGAATTTCCTTGGGAATTTTAAAGGGAAAAATTATATCCGATCTGCTTATATGCATCTGGCCTGGTATTACCTTATTCAAAATAATCTGCAGCAATACAATTATTATGTGGAAAGAATTAAGTTACGGGGTAACGACCAGGTAGATAATGATCTGGAAGCTTTATCGTTTGCAGCAAAAAACAGCAAACCCGACCTCTCCCTATTAAAAGCACGCCTGCTTTTTGATGGAGGTTATTATGAAAGAGCCATTTCACAACTCGAAGGCTATGCATCAGCTGACGCGAAAAACAACCTGGAACATACATACCGGCTCGGACGTATTTATCACAAGCAGGGAAAACAGGAAGAAGCTATCAGGTATTATAAAACCACAATTAAGGATGGCGAAAAACTGCCCTATTATTATGCAGCCAATTCAGCACTTCAACTCGGATTGATGTTTGAAAAGCGGAAAGATTATACGCAGGCAAAAATATACTTTTCAAAAGTTCTGGATATGGAATTTGACGAATACCAGTTTAGTATAAAGAATAAAGCACAGGCGGGGATGAATAGGATTAAGGGGTGAAAGGGTTTCTAGTTTCTAGTTTCTAGTTTCAAGTTTCTGGTTGAGGAAGCTATGCAATATTTTCAAACTCTTCAAACATTTCAAACCCTTTGAACATTTCAAACCCTTTAAACATTTCAAACCCTTCAAACCCTTCAAACTTCTATCCTTTCCCCGGTTTAAAACCCGATACTTTCAGTATTTCCTGCGCATCGGTATTTTCCATCAGTTGTTTGAGGGTGACATTATCAGCTTCTTTCATATAAGCTCTTACAATTTGCCAGCCTATATATTCGCCAAGTCGTCCGGGCGATTCGGCAGCAAAACCGGCTGAAAACGGCGCATCAGTCATTAGTTTGGAAACACCCTGAGGATTGGATGAAAAAAGCAACTGCTGCCCGATGATAAAAGCCCATATTTCGCTTTCATTGCTGCGGCTCCAGGCGAGCTGATCCGGCGTATATCCTATTTTATATTCATCTTTCACATCGGGAAGTGTAACATCAAGGAAATAAAGTGCCTTCCCGGCCAATACCATCTGGTCGAGGAGTGAGTTGCGGCTTTCGTCGACTCGGATTATATTATCTGACACAGCCAGCATGCACCTTGGCAGAATATGATCTTTTGTAAACCTGTTGATTTTATATTTCGGAAGTCCGGCTTTGAGATACGCATCCACATCAGCACCTAAAAAAATATCCAGTCCTATTGCCATGGCTGTATCCATAAAATACACCGGGTTTTCAATATCCAGTCCTGAAACATAAGTATAGACCTGTGGAACCGGTTTTTCGGGGTATGCCTGCCGGTATTTGCTGAATGCATTTTTGAGCCCATCGGCAAGAAACGCAACATCCGGATACTTATTCACTGTAAGATTGTATAGCTCTCTGATATTCGGATCGTTAAGGAAGTTGGATATACGAAGGATATTCATCGTATCCTGCCATTCGTTACCGAGAAAAAAGGAATAATCCTTACTTAACGATGCCATCCCTTGCCTGAGGTTGTTTTTATCAAGAGCAAATAGCGCTTTTTCGTAACGCTTTATCACAATTTCGCTTTCCGCCAAACTTTTGTTCCCTTCGGGTTTCGATGGCATGGCGACTTCAGGATTTTTGTTGTTGCAGGCCTGCAGGAAAAAAAGGATTATAAGAGAGATACCAACGGCTAAACGATTCAGCAAAGTTTTATTCATATCGGGGATTTGTTGTAACAACCAAGTAACGCCCGAAATTAAAGGTTAGTATTTATTTGTTTGGTTCTAATTCGAATTGAATGGAATTCTTCTTTTTAGAGGTCGGAAGACGGAAGTCAGAAGACCGAAGTTCCCTTAAATTGATATTGCAGCATTTTGATAACAAACATGTAAAGTAAAGTTAATGGCCATTAAATCTGCAATTGCAAGAAAGTAATATTGTTTTGGGGAAGCTTCCGACTTCGGTCTTCTGACTTCCGACATTTTTTTACTACAAAATTACAATAGAGCCATTTGTTTTTTTTCGGGGAATAAGAGCGTAAGAAATAAGTTTAACACTGATATGGCAGACGCAAACTTTTTTGTACGATATTTGTATAATTATACGTCTAACTTTATACAAACGTTATGAAAACCAAAATTACTTTAGTATTGCTTTTAACCTTAGTTACTTACGCCGCCAACGCACAATATCCGCCTTACTATTTCGGATTAAAAGCGGCTCCGCAAATCAGCTGGATGAAGCCTGATGTTGACGATTACGACAGCGATGGCATAAAACCGGGATTTTCGTGGGGATTTATCGCCGAATTTAATTTTACCGAAAACCATAGCATCGCTACCGGATTCAATATGCTCTTTAACGGGGGAAATCTTAAATTTCCTGCTAAGGAAGGTGACGTAACAGGCACGATGAGCAGAGAGTATTTTTTAAAATACATTGAGCTTCCGCTAACATTAAAAATGCGAACCAACGATATGGGAAACATGAGGTATTTCGGACGCATCGGTCTGGGTACCGCTTTTAAAATAGGCTCCAAAAAAATTGATGAGTTCACTCCTGAAACAGGATCAGTAGTTACCGGCGAAAAGACAAATTATGATGATATTGCTTTTGTGCGCGAATCGCTTATTGTTGGATTAGGAGCTGAATATAAAATAAAAGAAGGTCCGAAACTGGGAGCTGAACTGGTGTTTAACAACGGTTTTACCAACATCCTTACAGGAAAAAATACGGTGAATACTTCGGTTGAAGAAAAAGCTAAGCCAAATTTCTTTGAAGTGGCATTTTCTGTAATCTTCTAGGAATAAAATATTTTCTGTTTTTAAGCCCGGGTATTCATCCGGGCTTTATTTTTGTAGAAAAGTTACACCATGCGTATTGCCCTTGCCCAGTTAAATTACATTATAGGCGATTTTGAACTGAATACGTCCAAAATCGTTAACACAATTGAAGAATGCCGTCGGCAAGGTGCTGAACTGGTTGTATTTGCAGAGCTTTCGGTGTGCGGTTATCCGCCACGCGATTTCCTCGAATTCGACGATTTTATTGATAAAAGCTATACAGCCATTGATGAAATAGCTGCTCACTGCAACGGAATTGCTGCCATAGTGGGAGCTCCGTCACGAAACCCGGATATAAAAGGTAAAAACCTGTTTAACTCGGCTTGGCTGCTGGCTGATGGCAAAGTGCAATCCCTTGCTCACAAAGCTTTGTTGCCGACGTATGATATTTTTGACGAATACCGCTATTTCGAACCTTGCCGCCAGTTCAGCTGCATTATATATAAAGGAGTAAAAATTGCTTTAACCATTTGCGAAGATATCTGGAACCTGGTTCCCGATCCTTTGTATATGGCCAGCCCCATGGATGTGTTGCATGCGCAGGACCCTGATTTGATGATAAATATTGCGGCGTCTCCTTTTAATTACGATCAGCAGAATACACGGCTCGGAATCCTGCGCACTAATACAGCCCAATATAATATTCCACTGGTGTATGTTAACCAGGTGGGGGCACAAACCGAATTGCTGTTCGACGGAAATTCATGCGCCATTGATACCAAAGGAAATATGATTGCCGGATGCGATGCGTTTAAAGAAGGAATATGTTTGGTGGATTTTGATCCGCAGAGTAAAATCATTTCGGCGGAACTCCCTGCCCTGACCAACGAAACCAGCAAAACTGCATTGATTCACGATGCGCTTGTTATGGGCATTCGCGATTATTTTGCAAAAATGGGTTTCAAAAAAGCAATCCTTGGTCTGTCGGGTGGCATTGATTCGGCGGTAACGCTTGCCCTGGCTGCCGAAGCACTTGGCAACGAAAATGTGTATGCGGTGTTGCTGCCTTCGGAATTTTCGAGTGGCCATTCGGTTGACGACGCAGTGGCTTTGGCCATAAATTTAAACTGCAAATACGATACAATCAGCATTAAGGATGGGTACACTTCGATACTGGATTCGTTGCAGCCTTACTTTAAAGGGCTGCCTTTCAGCGTGGCCGAGGAAAACATACAGGCAAGGGTGCGTGCCGTGCTGCTTATGGGACTGGCAAATAAATTCGGATATATTTTGCTCAATACATCGAATAAAAGCGAGGCTGCCGTGGGGTACGGAACGTTGTACGGCGATATGTGCGGCGGCATTTCGGTGCTGGGCGATGTATACAAAACCGAAGTGTACGAACTGGCGCATTATATAAACCGCGAACGGGAAATTATCCCTGTTAACAGCATTGTAAAACCACCTTCGGCTGAGCTTCGTCCGGGACAAAAGGACAGCGACTCGCTTCCGGAATACGATATTTTAGATAAGATACTGTACAATTATATTGAATTACGCCAAAGCCCTGCCGACCTTATAGCATCCGGTTTCGACGAAGCCACGGTAAAACGTGTGTTGCGCATGGTAAATATGAACGAATGGAAACGGCATCAAACGCCGCCAATACTTCGGGTTTCGCCCAAAGCTTTCGGGCAGGGAAGACGAATGCCGATTGTGGGGAGGTATTTGTCGTAGGGGGAATTAGTTCGAAGAATTGTTTTTGAGCTCATCAAAGTAAGATTTTATTGAGCTGACAGGTCATTTTGTTTGTCTGGCATAATTGAGAGTGGCATAAAAAAATATTGTTGATGAACCAGAAGAGGAAGTGGGGTATATTTGAGGATACAAACAAGTTACAAGCAAGCCTAAAAGAACAATCTTCAGTATGACAGATAAAAATAAAGTAAGCAAGACATCAAAACAAAGAAAGCTATATGGATTTTTAATTCTATTGCATATGTTTACTGGAATGATATTAGGAATTTTTGGTTTAATTCATTTGCAAAGATGTTTTAATTCTTTAATATTTTTA
>CAZBZA010000086.1:0-11099 GCA_964495865.1 uncultured Lentimicrobiaceae bacterium | reverse complement strand
TTGGGAATTCCGGTTATGACTTCGCACATTTTGTTAAAAGCATTGCCCAATGAAGATAACACCGGTATAATCGGCGCTGTGGTTGCCGAATCGAAAAACTTTGAACCTATACCCGGAACCGAGAAAATAATCGGTGATATTGATGTGATAAACATCTGCACAGGGCTTGTTGCTGATGATCAGCTTATCATTAAGGGAAACGAAATTTTTGGACGAAATTGTTACGGGGCAGGCGATGCAATTCGTATTGGTGAAGGAACCAGCGCTGTATTGCGTGGCAACCAGGTTGCGTATGAGATCCTTCAGGATATGGGCGAAAATGTAAATTACGATGCATACCTGAATGTCTCGAAGGAGTACATCGATTCGCAGCAACACCCGCACCGTGTAATTCAGGAACCTTACCGTCCAACGCCCGAACGTTTCAACGGAAAACCTTTTGTTCAAATCGACTGCCTGTATGGTTTCGCCTGCAATCCATGCGAGTTTGCCTGTCCGCACGGAGCCATTACAAAAACTTCCACCAGCACCGTTCCGCAGATTGATTTCGAAAAGTGCGTAGGTTGCATGGATTGTGTGTACCAGTGTCCGGGACTTGCCATATTTGGTTATGCCCCTAAAAAAGACTGGGTTTTTCTGCCTATTGAATATTTCGCTGAAGAAAACAAAGAAGTGTTCCTGGTTGATAATCAAGGCAAAATTCTTGGAAACGGAGTTATTGAGAAAATTCTTAAAAAACCGAATAAAACGGATATTGCCCGTGTTAAAGCACTCGATATTCAAGGTGAAAGCTTGCTTGAAGTGCGAGGTTTTATCCTGAAAGAAAATTACCCCGAGCCAATCGTGATGACTCCTGTTGAATACACCGGCAGCCACGAAATGTACGTTTGCCATTGCGATGATGTTACCCTTGGCGAAATTGTAAATACCATAGGCGAACGCAAATTTATTTCGGTTGATGAAATAAAACATACCACACGCCTCGGAATGGGTGCCTGCCGCGGAAAACGCTGCATCCGAAGGGTGAAACAAGTGCTGCGCAACAAAGGAATAAGTGTGGTTGGCGATGCAACTCCCCGCGGACCGCTTAGCAACCAGCTTGCAATGGGTGAACTATTCCCCAAAAATGTGCGCGAAAATATTATTATCAACAACAGTAAAAGTAAAGCCCGTATTGTGGAGGTGCAAGCCCTGATTGCCGGCGGCGGCATCGGTGGTAGCGCGTTGTTCCGGTATATGGCCGAAGCCGGATTGAAACCTGCGCTTATCAATTATGGCCGCGGAGCTTCGTGGCGTAATATTGCAGGCGGACGCCCCGCTTTCAGTTTGCCCGAAATTGCTGATATCGCCCGCCACAACCTCGAAATTTTCAAGGAACTGCAAAAAATCAGGGATATCAATTTCCTTTCGACACGCTATGTGAATTTTGCACACGACGATGCAACGTTCAGGGCATTGGAAGATTCACGCTCCTGGTCCGATGCGTATATGGTTGATCCTAAAGATTATCAGAAAGAAATATCGCCAAATATTAACCCAAACCTTGGTAAACATTACCAGGCAGCACTTATCACCCGCGATTGCTGGCAGGCAACTCCTGGTCGCGTAATCGACCTCATACGCCGTATTGGTGTTGAAAAAGGCGGACGGATTTATGAAGACTGTCAATTGCTGGATGTAAGAAAAGAAAACGGGAAATATATTGTTCTGGCCAGGGATCATGAAAAGCAATATGTTGAATTTCATACCCCGCATTTTGTTAATTCCTTAGGTCCTGAAGCCGATAAGTTTTCGAAACAACTGGGAATAGAAACCGGGCTTTATCCTGTTAAACACCAGGCATTTATTACCCGAAGAATGCCTAACATGGGGATAAACGGTCAGCCGCTCGATATGCTTATCGATCGCCGCAAATACAAAGGATTTACAGCTGTTTACGGACAGCAACTGGGCGAAACCGGCCAGATCATCGGTTGCGCATCACCGCAGATTGAGCCTATGGAGACGGATAAAAATCTGAAAATAAACTCAAAGGAATTCCTCGAAATTGTTTCCGAAGTCTTTGTTGACTGGTTGCCGCAATTATCATCAGTTGGATTCCAGGCGGTTTGGGCCGGATATTATGTTGAGCCCCGAATGATTCTTGATCCTGATCTCGGATTGTTTGTAGGTTTCCGCGGACAGGGATTTATGCTTGGACAGTACCTTGCTAAAATTTATGTGGATAAAATGCTGGGCAAAGAAGTTCCATCGTATTTTGAACGACTGAAGCTGAGCGGCGATGGATTGCTTGAAAAAGCTTTTAAATAGGCTGAAACCAGGAGTGAAATAAAAAGGGGCTGTTTTCCGACAGCCCCTTTTTGCATTATATCAAATCGTTATTATCTAGGTTGATTTGCTGAACATCCTCTTAAACAAGGAAGTATCCTGATCTTTTTTAGCATCGTCAGAATAGTAACCGTAGCCATAACCGTGTCCATAGCCATAACCGTAGCCGTAGCCATAGCCGTAGCCATAGCCATAACCGTAACCGGCTCCTGACCTGTCGGGTTTCACATCGTTAACAAGCACCGTGGTATTTGGAACATTCCGTTTTTCGAAATCACCGGCAATGGATTCAAAAACTTTTTTGTTGGTCAGATTCTGACGCACCAGCAAAATATTAGCATCGGAATAAGGAATGAGCAGGAATGCATCCGTAACAATTCCTACAGGCGGTGTATCAATAATGATATAATCATACATCTGCTGTAGCTCTTTCAGCATTTTGATATTCAATGGTGAAGCAATAAGCTCTGCCGGGTTTGGCGGAACCGGGCCTGCCGAAATAATATCAAGATTGGGTACAGGCGATTTCTGAATAATATCTTCCAGTTTGCTTTTCCCGATAAGGTAAGAAGTAATTCCTTCGGTATTTTTCAATCCAAAATCCTGGTAAATTTTCGGTTTACGCAAGTCGTATCCCATAAGCAGTGTTTTGCGGTCGAACTGAGCATAAATACATGCCAGGTTCATCGATGTAAATGTTTTGCCCTCACTTACACTGGTGCTGGTTATAAGTATGGTAAACTTTTCCTTGCCCTGTGTCATGTATTGCAGGTTGGTACGCAACGCCCTGAACGACTCGGCAATTGCAGATTTAGGTGCTGAGTAAGCTACAATATTGCTTTCGTGTTTGTTGTGCAGTACATGGCCTATTACCGGAAGGTTAGTATGTTTTTCAATGTCATTTTTATTTACAACTTTATCGTTAAGGTAATCCTTACCCAGGATATACAACAGAGGAATAATAAGCCCGATGAGAAAAGCAATCGTGTAGTTGAGACTGGTTTTTGGGAAAACCTGTTCCTTAACAACAGGATCAGCAACATCAACTATTTCGTTATCGGGAGTATTACTGGCTTTGGTAATAGCAGCTTCGGAGCGTTTCTGTAACAAATAGGTGTATATTGCATCGTTCAGATTGTATTTACGCTCGAAACCGATCAACTGGCGTTGTGTGGCCGGAAGGTTGCGGAAAAATCCTGAAAGTTTATCGATGCGTGAGTCAATATCCTTAATGCTGATATCCGACGTTTTTACAATATTGCTGATACTTTCGGTGAGTGCTCTTTTAGTGTTTGCAATTTTTTGGTCAATTGCCAATACCATTGGGTTATTAGGTTTTGTGCTGATAAGTCTTTCGGACCGTTCAGTATACAAATCCTGCAGCTGGTTCAGTATCTGGGTCATTACAGGATCGTCAATTCCCATGGATGAAGGAACTACAACACCGTTAATATCGTCCTTGTTTTTTTCAATATATTCCTTCAGATTGTTGTAATATTTTGCCTTTACAAGAAGTACTGCTTTTTCCTTTTCGAGTTCGGTAATGCTTGTGTACACCTGCTGAGCTTGTGCATCAAGGTTCATAATTTGGTTGTTGGTGCGAAAGTTTTGCAGCACATTTTCGTTAGTATTCAACGAATCACGTATTTCGAGCAACTGGCCATCGATAAATAAAATAGTATTAATGGCAATCTGGTTTTTCTTTTCGAGACCTTGCCTGATATATTCGCGGGTAAGCTGATTGAGAAAATCGACTGCTTTTTGCGAATTATTTCCTTTTAACGCAATTTCCACAATGGAAGCTTCTTTATTGATAGGCTCTATTTCGTATCCCGAAAACTGCGAAATCATCGCATCGAGCGAGTTAAAGTTGAAAAAATACCTCTGATTTATAGTTGTTTTGGGATCCCATTTTTTTGTTTTTTCGAGGCGGAAACCAAAATTTCCGGTCGATACTTGTTCGCCAAAACGATGATTTTTATCATATTTAAGTAAGGCGATTTTATTGTCTGTATCCTTGAAAATCCTGTAATCGTATTGTACCAGATCCTGCCCTTCCGCCTCAAGCCGGAATTCCTGTTCGGAAAGTATAGTAACAAAGAACTTAATGTTTCCAATTGGCTGTAAATGCGCTGTATCGACAAGAATATCAAAAGGCGATTCCTTATACACCTCGGACGTCACAAAATTATCTTCCTTAAAAGTGGAAACATTAAAATTGAGCGATTTTAGTGTTCGCGATACCAGTGATCGCGATTTTAAAATTCCGATCTGATTTTGCAGTTTCTGGGTGTTGGTGATATTCCCGAATCCCAGCAACGATTGAGCATCGCTTAATCCTCCTTTTTCCTCGGTGATAAGCACTGTGGTTTTAACTTTATAAACCGGCTTGGTATATTTATTAAATAAAAATGCAATGAGCATCACCAGCACAATGGTTATAAAAAACAGATACCAATAGCTTAGGAACTTATAGTACAAAGCTTTGATGTCGATCGATTGCTCTTGCTGCAATTCGTTATATTGGGGGAGATTATTGTCCATTATTTGAAGAATGTTAAAACAACAAGTACTAAGCTGATAGTTGATAATGCCAGAGCATACGGGAAAGTTTCATATCTCCACGTTTTTTCTTTCAGTGGTTCTACGTATATGATATCGTTAGGCTGAAGGTAATAGTAGGGTGACGATAGAATATCTTTATTAAGCAAATCGAACACTACCACATTGGTTTTGGTGCCTTCGGTACGGATAATCTGTACTCTGCTCCTGTCGGCAAAAGCAGTAAGGTCGTTAGCCATAGCCAGCGCTTCAAAAATATTGATACGGTTATTGTAGATGGGGTATTTGCCGGGCGATTTCACTTCGCCAAGCATCGAAATATTATACATTACCAGTTTTACAATCACACTGGCCCCTATAATAATTTCCGATACTTCCTTATTCATAACTTGCTGCATTTCATTAATGGTAAGTCCGGCCACATCAATTTTACCGAATAAAGGGAAGTCAATATACCCTGAATCGGTTACCCAATAGCTGGTTAAATAAAGGTTTTGATCTGTAATATTCATGTTATAGTTTCCCGCAGCCGACCCGGCTATAGTGGCAAACAATTCATTGCTTTTCTGGTCGAGCGAGAGGACCCTGATATATAAATAGTCGCCGGGCTTGATGGTATAATCAGGTTTTAGCGTTTGGAATTCATATCGGGCAGTATCGCCTTCCTTGTCCTGAAGGTACTTCATTTTGGCCTGTGGCACACACGAAAACATTGTTAAGCCGATGATTGACAAACAAAACAGCTTAAATGTGAGTAATTTATTCTTCATTAGAACTTCATTAATGTATTTATATAATATATTGTAAAACAGCAAAGATATAATAAATAGAAAATATATTTATCTATCACAACTGCTTTATTTTAGGTTACTGTTTTAAATTGGTTTAAAACCGGTTTTACATGGCTAATGAAAATTCTTCCCCCGATTGAGAAAATGAGGTAAGTTTCTCAACTTTTTGACCGGATTATCCTTTGTTAAGTTTTTTAGTAAAAAAATAACTGCAAATATATTCAGAAACAGCCATCGCTATGTAGTCAGGGAAATGCTAAATCTGTAGCGTTTTTCATACAAATCTTGTAGCGGATTATTTACTTTATTCACTTTATTTTAAAAGTTCCCCGCGAAGTGTGGCTGCAGTACAAGAAACAATTTTCACTCGAACGTAATCGCCCGGATTAAAGGCTTCACGAGGAAAAACCACCACTTTATTCTGGCTGGTACGGCCAAAAAGTTGCTGATCCGAACGTTTCGAAACACCTTCGGCCAGCACTTCGAATTCTTTACCGATATCGAGTTTGTTGCTTTTCAGCGAAAGCTCCTGCTGCAAAGCAATAATTTCGTCGAGGCGGCGGCTTTTTACATCTTCGGGCACATCATCGGGGAATTTTTTAGCAGCTAACGTATTCGGCCTTTCGGAGTATTTAAACATATACGCATAATCATACCCTACTTCGCGCATTACCGAAATAGTTTCCTGGTGGTCTTCTTCAGTTTCGGAACAAAAACCGGCAATAATATCGGTGGTAATGGCACAGCCAGGCACAATCCGCTTAATTGCGGCGATACGATCCATGTACCATTCGCGGGTATAGCTTCGTTTCATCATCCCTAACATTCGTGTACTACCCGATTGCACCGGAAGATGAATGGATTTGCAGATATTATCGTGCGACGCTATAACTTCCAATAAATCATCGGAAATATCCTTGGGATGCGAAGTCGCAAACCGAACCCGTAACAAAGGATCGATAGCTGCCACGTCCTCAAGCAAAGCCGGGAATTCGATTGGTATTCCGTTGTCTTCCCAATGGTAGGAGTTTACATTCTGCCCAAGCAAAGTTACTTCGCGAAATCCCTGTGCGAATAACTCGCGGGCTTCCTTTATGATGGTTTGAGGATTCCTGCTGCGTTCCTTGCCGCGTGTGTAAGGAACAACACAATACGAACAGAAATTTTCGCAACCCCGCATAATACTGATAAATGCTGTAATGCCGCTTCCATTGGTCCGCACAGGGTTAATATCGGCGTATGTTTCGTCAGCCGAAAGCAATACATTAATAGCTTTCTGACCGCTTTCAACCTGTTCGAGCAATTGCGGCAACTGCCGGTAACCATCAGGCCCGACGATAAGATCGATATGACGTTCCTCTTCCAGCAGTTTGTCTTTCAAACGCTCGGCCATACAACCCAACAAACCGATAACAAGTCCGGGATGTTTACGTTTAAGTGCATGAAGTTCATTAAGGCGGTTGCGTACCCGCTGTTCGGCATTATCGCGTATCGAACAGGTATTCAACAATATAAGGTCAGCTTCTTTTATATCGGTGGTTGATTCGTAATTCTGCGTTGCTATAATTGAGGCTACAATTTCGCTGTCCGAAAAATTCATCTGGCATCCATACGTCTCGATGTATGCTTTCTTTTTAATTTCCACTATTCAATCAGGTATTTAAAATAATTTCTGCTTTTTTTCGATTTGCAAAATTACAATAAAATAAGGCACGGATTTCGATATGTAAATATCAGACATGCAATTGCTTATAATGTTTTAATATATGTAAAATCACCTGTTTGTGAATGTTCAAAAAATTGCATTATTAAGGTATAGTATGCAATATGTCCTCTCTGTTGTAATTTTATTGCGTTACTTTGCAGCTGATTTTCTGGTATAAAACCATCAAGTATGAGTAAAAATCTTGTTATTGTCGAGTCTCCTGCCAAAGCCAAAACCATCGAAGGTTACCTGGGTAAGGATTTTATTGTTAAGTCGAGTTTCGGCCATGTGCGCGATCTTTCAACCAAAGAACTTGGTATTGAAGTGAACAATCAGTTTAAGCCGGTATATGAAGTTATGCCTGACAAAAAGAAAGTGATAAGCGAATTGAAAAAACTCGCCGATGCTTCCGAAACCGTATGGTTAGCAACTGACGAGGACCGCGAAGGGGAAGCCATTTCGTGGCATCTGGCTGAAGTGCTCAAACTTGATGTGGCAAAAACAAACCGTATCGTTTTTCATGAAATCACTAAATCAGCCATTACCGAGGCCATAAAAACCCCGCGTAAAATAGATCTTAACCTGGTTAACGCGCAGCAAGCCCGCCGTGTGCTCGACAGACTAGTTGGTTTCGAATTATCGCCCATACTCTGGAAAAAAGTAAAACCGTCGTTGTCAGCAGGTCGTGTTCAAAGCGTTGCCGTACGGCTGATTGTTGAACGCGAAGAAGATATCCGTGGTTTTCAATCAACATTTGCATATAAGGTAAGCGGTATTTTTGGTGTAAATAATGACAAAGGTCAGGCAGAAATGAAAGCCGACCTGCCCAAACGTTTTCCAACTCTTGAGGAAGCCCGCGCTTTTTTGGAGCTCTGTATCAAAGCCATATATACCGTTGCCGATGTTGAACAAAAACCAGGAAAACGCTCGCCTGCACCTCCTTTTACAACTTCAACACTTCAGCAGGAAGCCAGCCGCAAACTGGGATTTTCGGTAAGCCGCACCATGACTGTTGCCCAGCAGCTTTACGAAAGCGGTAAAATCACCTATATGCGTACGGATTCCGTGAATCTTTCGAAAACGGCCCTCGGTATGGCTAAAGAAGAAATTAACTCTCAATTTGGCGAACAGTACCACAAATCGCGGCAGTTTGCCACTAAGAGCAAAGGGGCACAGGAAGCTCACGAAGCAATCCGCCCTACATACATGAATGCCAGCTCAATCGACGGTGATGCATCGCAGAAACGACTTTACGAACTGATTTGGAAACGTACTATAGCATCACAAATGGCTGATGCCGTTTTGGAAAAAACGAATATAACTATTGACCTTTCCAACAGCAACGAACAGTTTGTTGCCATGGGCGAAGTAATCAAATTCGACGGTTTTCTTAAAGTGTATATGGAATCATCCGATGATGATGCCGAACAGACAGAAGGACTGCTACCTCCTGTAAAAAAAGGCGAAAAGCTTGATATGAAGCAGATAGAAGCAATTCAGAAATTCTCGACCAGCCAGCCGCGGTACACCGAAGCCAGCCTGGTAAAGAAACTTGAAGAATTGGGTATCGGTCGTCCTTCCACCTATGCACCTACTATTTCGACTATCATTAAACGCGAATATGTAGTAAAAGAAGACCGGGATGGCAACACACGCGATATCAGTCAATTGTTGCTTAAAGACGGAAAAATAAAGGAAACCACAAAAAGTGAGAAATTCGGTTATGAGAAATCAAAACTTTTCCCGACTGATACCGGTGAACTGGTAACCCGTTTCCTGCAGCAGTATTTCGACGATATTATGGACTACAATTTTACCGCCAGCGTTGAAAAAGAATTTGATGAAATTGCTGATGGCCTTAAAGCCTGGAACCATATGATAAGCGAGTTTTATACTCCTTTTCACAAAAAAGTACTCGAAACATTAGAAAGCGGCGAAAAAGCCAAAGGCGAAAAATTACTTGGCGTTGATCCCGAAACAGGTATCAATATTTATGTAAAACTTGGCCGGTTTGGCGCTATTGCCCAGATGGGAGAAACCGATTCGCCTGATAAACCAAAATTTGCCGGGCTCCGCAAAGGACAAACCCTCGAAAATATTACCCTGGAGGAAGCGTTGAAATTATTTGATTATCCCCGCATGCTGGGTCAGTTTGAGGATGCTGATGTTACTGTGGCTATAGGCCGTTTTGGGCCCTATGTTTTGCATCAATCCAAATTCTGTTCGCTCAAAAAGACAGATGATCCCGCTACGTTAACCATCGAACGTGCCATTGAACTGATTGAAGAAAAACGTACCGAAAACGCAAACCGCACTATCAAAGCATTTCCTGAACGCCCTGATGTGCTTGTACTTAATGGGCGTTATGGGCCATACATCGCGATTGGAAAGAACAATATTAAAATCCCAAAAGGTACTGAACCTGCCATGCTTACGCTGGAGGAATGCCTCAAGTTAGGCGATGCTCCTGCTCCGGCGAAAAAGAAATTTGTTCCCAGGGGTAAGAAGGCGTGAGGGCCTGAACATAAGCTAATAGTGAATAGAAAATAGAAAATAGGGTCTCACATTCTCCCTTTGCCCGTTCTTCCATATCCCTAAAACCCAACCCCCAACCCCTTACAAATGCATATTTCCAGCTACTTTAAACCGGTTCAGGAAATTCTACTTCCCAATGTGGCCGCTCACGCAGGCAAGCGCTTAGGTGAAGTTTTCAGTAAACATGATGTAGAAAACGGTTTCCCCGACCTGGCTGATATTGAAATTGCTCTTATTGGCGTTGACGATGACCGCAATGCAGTTGATAATCATGGGTGTGGAATGGCCTCGCTGAGTGTGCGCGAATACCTGTACCGGCTGCTGCCCGGCAATTACAAAACAAAAGTAGCTGATCTGGGTGATATTATGCGGGGTGATTCGGTTGACGACACATATTTTGCAGTTACATCGGTGGTTGAAGCACTTCTGGAATTAAACATTATTCCTTTGGTTATTGGTGGCGGACAGGATTTGACTTATGCCATTTACCGCGCCTACAAAAACCGTAAAAACATCATCAATATTGCGGCAATCGATAATATGTTCGATCTCGGCGAAAGCGAAGCAAAACTTAATTCTCGGTCCTATCTCAGCCACATCATCCTTCATAAACCCAATTTCCTTTTCAATTATACAAACATAGGTTATCAAACTTATTTTGTTGAACAAGGTGCCATTGATCTGATGCGCAACCTGTTTTTTGATGTTTACAGGCTTGGCGTTTTGCATAGCGATATTACGCAGGTGGAGCCACTTGTGCGCAATGCCGACTTGTTGTCGTTCGATATGTCGGCCATCAGGCAAAGTGATGCTCCCGGCAATGCCAATGCAACTCCGAATGGTTTTTATGGCGAAGAAGCCTGCCAGATAGTTCGCTATGCCGGAATGAGTGACAAAATTACTTCAGCCGGATTTTTTGAAATGAATCCCGCTCTCGACCGCAATGGGCAAACAGCTCATTTGTTGGCACAGATGATCTGGTATTTTATCGATGGATTTTATCACCGTCAGGACGATCATCCGTCAACAGGAACTGATAATTACATCCGTTACACGGTGCAGGTTACCGATTTTGAAGACGGCATAGTTTTTTATAAAAGCAAAGCCACGGATCGTTGGTGGATGGAGCTGAAATGTACTGATAATATACGCGAAAAATACCGCCGCCACTATATTGT
>CAZBZA010000085.1:0-11129 GCA_964495865.1 uncultured Lentimicrobiaceae bacterium | reverse complement strand
TTTTTAGTTTTTAAGGGAACATTGCGAAGGTACGACAAAACCAGCTGTGAATGCCCTAATGCATCAGATAGCACCAAATTCAACCTCGTGTCGCATAGGATTAAAGCTATTAGTAAACCAAATCTCTTCAGTGATGAGCCGTGGTTAATAAATTTGCTGTTTTTTAAAATGTTTTTGCACCTCATCACAAAAAAGAAGCCGCCTCTTCAGACAGCTTCTTTGCAATGCGATAACTGAAAACCTTAAATCATTACCCATTTTCGCATGAAGTGCTTTCGTCACCACCGCAACTGCAACCAAGTGGCTGACCGGTTTGAGGATCAACACTGCTGCACGATTTCTTGAATTGAGAATCTTTTATAAAGAACATCTTAATGGCTATTCCGGCAAATGCAATTCCCATAAGCACTGTGGCAACCAAAATTAATTTCAGCATTGTAAAAAGTTATTTTAATGTTTAAGTCTGGGCATCCAAATTGCAAAAGAGTGATCGACCTTTATGAATCAAAAATTACAAAAGATTCATTTGATTATCGTCGTTTGCAGTTTTAGGTTTACGCCCCCGGGTTTTTTTATCGCTCTGTATCTGAATGTTTTTGTATTGTTTGTATCTCAATCCAATGTATCCGAGTTTAAAGAACACGTAAGTATTTGTTTTATCTAGTTTCAGGTTCGATAGGATATTTTTGTCAGTCGTCTTTCTGAATTTATTAACATAAACAGCTATTTCTGTAATATGTTTCGGATCAGGCGATGAATCGAGAAATTCTTTTACCAGTTCCTTAATGGTCCCTGTTTTAACGGTATTCCATTCCTTGAGCGCATAAGTACTTGTTTTCCCGATAGCAGCAACTTCTTCAATGCTCAGAATTGAAGAACGCAATGATTCGATATTGGGTGGAATTCGTTTAGATCGGATTTTTAGTTCTTTACAGATTTCGGTAAGTTTCATTGGCCTGCCGACTGATGACAGAATGCTGATGATATGTTCTGATAGTTTAACCAGCGAGTTGCGCCGGAATATCAGGTACGTTTTATCGTATCCGAGGCCAAATTCTTCCGTGGCAATTCGTTTGCAGATCTGTTTTAACCTGTCGTTTACGATTTGTCCCGGCAGTACAAACTGGTTAACATATTGCATGATATCAACAGGCTGGTCGTTGGTCATGCGTATCGAACTGCGTTCTTCGATATCTTGGATAAAAGCATCAAAATTGAATACCTCTTTATATTTACGGCTAACCAGGTAATAATGATGGTAAGTATTATCGAGGCTTTGAGTGGAAATAAAATACCGTTGGAAAACCCCTGAAAAAACGAGTGATAAAAGTTTTCCGGTATAGGTGAGATTTTCCTTTTTGTTGATTTGATCGACCAATTCCTGATTGATAACGATAATTTCTTTCTTCAGATCCAAACCATAATCAAAGTGTTTGTCGATATTTACAAATCGCTGCGAGATTTTACTTATTGCCATATATACCTTGTCAGGTACTTTTTGCGATATCTGCCTTACCCGCTCGCGTGTAATGCTGTAATGGTCGCCAATAGCCTGAAGAGTACGTTTTTGCGATTGTTCGAGAAACCCGTAATTATTGTTGAAGATGTATTGCTCGCGTTCGTTCAATATGTATTTAATCATAGTCTGAACATAAGCGAACAGCGGAAAATCCTTCGAAATAAAGGCATCTTTGAAAACTTCGGTTACTTCTGAAGGAACTTTGAAATTCACGTAACAGAAAAGTTTGAAATCTTCAAACCCAAGCAAAGGCTCATTCATCCTCAGGTTTTCGAGAGTGAGCCCGGAAATGCTCAGATACTTTTTCGACAGGTTGATAAGCTCCATATCGGTTTTAAGACCGCAATTCCGGATTTCCCTGAATGTGTTTCTCTCAAGGAAATAATAGAGGATTTTGAATAATGTATCCAGCGAACCTTCAATACAAACATTCTTGGTTCTCTCTGAAAGGTTTTCCATCCTTTTCAGTTCCTCTATATGATAATTAATAAGTTTTGATAAAGGGGCCACGGGATCTTTTTTTAATGATTAGCATTGACCTACAAATTTAAGCAAAAAATTATTGAATTTTACATAGAAGTCTGGAAAAATCAAAAATTATTTTTATAAAGCTGTTTGCAAATTTCGTAACATATGATTCCATTAGCAATTGATGCATTAAGAGATTCAGCATGGTTTTCGCTTCCCGAAAGCGAAATCCGGGGTATGTGTAGCGGCTCATTAACAAAGGGAATAAGCTCACGTGAGATGCCATGCGACTCGCTCCCAATAAGAATTATTCCCTGACGGGTAAATGTTTTTTGGGTAATATCAGGCCCTTCGAGCAGAGCGCCGAAAACAGGAATATCTTTTGCCGTATTTTTAAAATATGTTTGCAGATTGGTATACGAAATATGTACACGGGCAAAGGATCCCATAGTAGCCTGAACAACTTTCGGATTGAAAGCATCTACCGAATCGGACGAGCATATTATGGTCCGTATCCCGAACCAATCGGCAGTGCGGATGATGGTTCCCATATTTCCGGGATCGCGGATGCCATCCAGCGCTAGCGTCATTCCGGAGAATTCAACCGTTGAAGGAATGTCAGTTTCCGGTATTTCAGCAATGGCAAGAACCTGGTTTGGTGTTACCAGGTCGCTGACTCTTTTTAGTTCGTCTTCCGTAATTTCCTGCCATTCAATATTTTTAATATTCAGTTCCGAACTGTTTCTATTCACCCATTCGCTTAAAGCAAATAGTTTTACAGGCTTAATCGTACTTTTCAGCAGCTCGGCTACACCTTTTTCTCCTTCTACAATAAACACTTTGTGCTGCTGCCGATATTTCTTGATTTTCAGCGAGTTGATGTATTTTATCTGGTTGTGTGAAAGCATATATTTCGTTATTTGACCGGCAAAAAAAAATCCCGGGATTAACCGGGATTAAATTAGCAAAAATACTATTGCTGTAAGTCGTATTTATTCAGCTATTACTTCGAAATTGATATTTACAACCAATTCCTTGTGTAAACGGATGCTGGCAGTATAGCTACCTGTTTCTTTGATCGATTCGCCATCAACATGAATCTTCTTACGATCGATGTCAATTTTGAACTGATCGCGAAGAGCATCAGCTATTTGAATAGCATTAACTGATCCGTAAATTTTTCCGGTTTCAGCAGCTTTAGCTCCGATTTTAACAGTGATGTTTTCGAGCGATTTAGCTACTAATTCAGCTTCTTTACGGGTTTTCTGTGCTTTGAATGATTTCTGACGGAGGTCCTCGGCATTAATCTTCTTGTTTGATTCGGTTGCCATTACAGCATGACCCTGTGGAATTAAGAAGTTACGGGCAAAGCCGTTTTTAACAGTTACCACATCGTGTGCGTAACCTAAATCGGTTACATCTTTTTTAAGAATAATTTCCATTTCTGCCTCCTGTTATTTTAATAAGTCTGCAACATAGGGTAATAACGACAAATGACGTGCGCGTTTAACCGCCTGGGCTACCTTGCGCTGGTATTTGGTACTGGTACCAGTTAACCGGCGTGGTAAAATTTTACCTTGCTCATTGATAAATTTGAGCAAAAAATCTGCATCCTTATAATCAATGTATTTAATACCGCTTTTTTTGAACCGGCAGTATTTTTTCTTTTTGACATCAACCGTTATGGGAGTCAAATATTTAATATCCGAATTTCCTTGTGTGGCCATTTTTTTAATTTTTTAGGGTTACAATTAAGCCTGTACTTTTTCTTCAGCCTTAGCTGCACGTTTGGCACGGCGTTTTTCGCTGTATGCAACAGCGTGTTTGTCGAGAACAACGGTGAGGAAGCGAAGAATGCGCTCGTCACGTTTCAGGGCGATTTCGAAATCGTTAATCAGCGTGCCTTCAGCATGAAATTCAACCAGGTGATAAAAACCGGTCGATTTCTTCTGTATAGGATATGCCAATTTGCGAAGACCCCAATTGTCCTCGTTAATAATTGTAGCCCCTTTGTCAACAAGGAACTTCTGGAACTTGCTTACCGTTTCCTTCATCTGTTCATCAGATAAAACGGGAGTCATAATGAAAACGGCTTCGTACTGTCTAATCATTTGTTTTACTTTAATTTGTGAATGTATTGTATGATTTTTACAAATGGAGTGCAAAGGTACAAATTCTTTTTAAGTTACAAGCATCTCATTTTGAAATTTGTCATTTGTTCTATTCGATTTTTCAATATTTTTTTTGTTACGCAACTCATTGATAACATTCCTTTCAGAAAATCCTATAACCAATGATAAAGGCGGAAACACGGTAATCAGATTCATAACTATCGTGACCAATTATGTTTCTGTTGGCATAAATTCGTATTTCAGAACTTAATCTCTTATAATTTGCTCCGATTCCCAGTGACAGGCAACTTTGGTTTTCAAGGTATATTGGTACTGAATATGGATAATCTATAGTAATCGCAGAATTAAAATTAATACCTGCAGTAACGGAACTTAGTACATTAAGGTATATATTTAAATTGTCATTTAAAAAGAAATAATACCTGATGCCAAGCGGAAATTCGATTGATTGGGCAATGATTTCGGCATCACCCAAAGTATTTTCTGCCTGCGAACTGTAATGCTGATAGGAGGGTTCAAATGCAATTCTCCATTTGTTTTTGTTAAAAGGTAAAGTATACTCCATATCAATTCCTAAACGGTAATTAATATCTTTTTCAAAATAAGTATCTGAATATGGAATGGTTGTAATTGAAAACGATGCTGAAGTTAATGTGAATCCAGAGGTCATTTTGAGGTGAAAAGCATTTTTTTTCTCCTTTATCTTATACTCTTTACTTGCGATTCCATTACATTCATTATATCGGTTAAAATACTTTTTGAGAGCACTTTCTGAATAACTGATATTTTCGACTGAATTTGTGGCTGCATTTTCACATTTGATATCTGTCCAGAGTTGCTGCCTGAAACCGTTGTTTGTTAATAAATATTTTCTATCTTCCGAAAGATATTCCTTATAAATCAGCTGTTTAACATAGGAATCGCTTACAGAATAGAAGAATCTGCTCGTTGCTTTGTCATGATATGAAAACAAAGATGCTTTGCCTTCGACCAGCACTTTTAAGAACAATTGTTCGTGCGACCAAACAGGAATGCCATTCTCCGAAGGTTTGGCTAAATCATTTGACGATCGGTCAATATTTGTTTCAGCGCGAATAAATTTTGAATCATTTATTATTCCGAACTCTTTTATCACTGCAATATCTGCCTTTTGATATTCCGAATTTTCATCAATTTTGTATTCTATACCTTTTGGACTGTTTTTCTGATCATAATTTTTTATCAAACATTCAATTCTTTGATTTTCGTTGTTGATAAAATAGCCTTTTTCAAAAGTTACTTGTCCAAATGAGCTAAAAGTTAAGAGTGTAAATAAAAGATAAAAGAATCGAGTTTTCATGAGCAAGAGCTGGATAATGAGTGGATTATGAGTTAGCTTTATATGAAGATGAAAATGAAGTAACCTTATTTCGCATATTTTTATACATGATGTTTTCCGCCAGTTTATACGGCTAATTCTTTAGTTAATACCATGATACGTTTTTCGTTACCTACCAGCCATACTTTGTCATTTTCTTCGAATGAAAGATCCGATTCGGGATTAATAATACGTTGTCCGTTCCGTTCAACACCTACTACAAGTCCTTTGGATCGTTCGCGAATACGTGATTCGCGAATCGTCTTTCCTACAATATGCGAATCGGGACTAATCGTAAAGTGATGAAGTGAAACTTTTCTTTTAGTGTCCGGAACAGGAGATTCTGCTGGTACTGTTTCGAGGTGCAATTCAAATTTTTTCAGTTGCTCATCCGTACCGATTACGTATAGTGTATCGTAGGGATAAAGATGCTCATGCCTGTTTGGGACATTAATAACAAAATCGCCACGCTCGATAACTGCTATGTTAACACCAAATTCTTCTCTTATCTGCGATTCGAAAAGTGTTTTGCCAATATAGGGCGACTGTGCGTTTAACTCAATCGTGGTAATGTGTGTATCCCATGGAGTTAAAATATCAGTATTATTCTCAGCCAGTGTTTCGCGTTCATTAAAATTAGCTAGGAAGCGCAATTCAATCTTTCCATAAAAGGTTTTAATCTTTTTGGAGAATATGGCTAAAATGATAATGGAAGCCACAACACCTAAAAATGCTATGAACGGTGAAAAAAGCCTGTCAAATAAAAAGCCAATATAAAACACGGCTAGTAAAATTCGTGATAGAAGAAGTATAATGAGTGGTCCGCGCTGTGCGGTTTTTATCCACACATTGGCATAAGCCTGTCGTTGGGTGCGGCTAAATGCCAGTGCCCATAAAAACGGCGACAAGAGTATGAGTGTTGCAAATGCTAAAATTATGCGATTCCATTCTTGTTCTGCAAAAAGCGGTGACAGAAACTGTGTGCTGATTAATATTATACTTATAATAATCACTGAAAACACAACCACATTAAGTATGTAGAAACGCAGTAATTTATTCCAGTCGCTTATTTCGCTGATATTCTGAGCTCCGACGCTATACGTATCCAACGCTTTTTTCCATTTCCTGGGTAAAACACGCTCAATCCATTTGTGCATAGGTTCCGAAAGCCTGATCATGTAAGGTGTTGTAAATGCTGTGATTACCGAAACTGCAACCGCTATCGGATAAAGAAAATCGCTGGTTACTTTTAGTGTTACACCTAAGGTTGCTATAATGAAAGAAAACTCTCCGATTTGCGAAAGGCTCATCCCCGACTGAACAGCAATTTTCAAGGGCTGACCTGCAGCCAATGCGCCTAAAATGACAAATACAGGTTTCCCGAAAAGCAAAACCAGGGTTGCAATTATTATAGGGACAATGTGTTGCACCAACAAATCAAGATCAATCAGCATGCCGACTGAAACAAAGAAAATAGCTCCGAAAAGGTTTTTAACCGATTTTGTGAGGTGTTCAATTTTTTCGGCTTTGGTTGTCTCGGCAAGAATTGAACCCATTATGAAAGCTCCGAGCGCCGGCGAAAAACCTGCGTAGGCTGCAAGTACAACCATTAAAAAACATAATGCCAGCGATAAAATGAGCAGGGTTTCTTCATTCATCAATGAACGTACTTTCTTGAGCAACGTTGGAAGGAAAAATATTCCTGATACAAACCAAAGTACTAAAAAGAAAGCCAGTTTTAAAACCGACATTATCATCTCACCTCCCGAAAACGTTTGGCTTACAGCCACTGTCGAAAGTAAAACCATTAACAAAACAGCGGCAAGGTCTTCAATAATCAGCACTCCGAAAACAATTCCGGTAAATTTCTGATTCTTTACACCCAGTTCTTCAAAAGCGCGGAAAATAATTGTTGTGGAGGCTATGGCAAGGATACCACCCAGGAACAAACTGTTAATGGTATTCCATCCTAACATCTGTCCAACGCCATAACCCAAAAACATGGTCAGGCTGATTTCGGTGAGCGCGGTAATTAAAGCTACGCCACCAACCTTTATCAGTTTCTTAAAGCTGAATTCAAGTCCCAGTCCAAATAAAAGAAAAATAACGCCTATTTCGGCCCAGATCCTGATACTTTCGATATCGCCGACTGTCGGGAATAACATGGTGTTAGGCCCGATAATAAAACCGGCAATGATATATCCTAAAACTACCGGTTGTTTTAATTTTTTAAACAGAAGGGTAACAACCGCGGCAGTGCCCAGTATAAGGGCCAGATCGATTATAAGTGCCGGCAGATGTATCATAGGCTTACTTCAGGTAAAAGGGGTTTTCAAGCCTGTCTGATTAGCAGGTTTTCCAAAGGTATGGAAATTAACTCATTTTTTGTTCCAGCATAGTTCTGCAGATAAACTCCGCAGCATGTCCATCTCCAAACACATTCGGAAAATCTATCGTTTCGAGATTCAGGAAATGCTTTACTGAGTCTGTTATTTTTGTTTCGTCAGCATCAGCAATAATGCCTGCTCCGCTTTCGATAATCTCGACCCATTCCGTTTCCGGACGAGCAACTACCAGTGGTTTTTTAAAGAAATATGCTTCTTTCTGCACTCCGCCCGAATCGGTGAGGATGAGCCTTGCATTTTTCTCAAGTACAATCATTTCAAGGTATGAAACCGGAGGTATCAGGTGAATGTTTTTATTGTTGATAAGCCTTTTGTGCAAATCTGCAGGTAATTTATGTTCGATAATTTTTGAAGTACGCGGGTGAAGCGGCAGCACAACGCTGAGGTTCATGTTCTCAGCAATGGTACACATAGCACCGATAATCTCCTGCAGGCGTTCAGGAGAATCTGTATTGTTGTCGCGGTGAATGGTACAGAGAACAAACTCATTTTCCTTCAGTTTCAGGGTTTCCATGATATTTGTCCTTTGTCCGGCGATTTCGGCAAAATATACCAGGTTGTCGAACATAATATCTCCGCAATGAAATACACCAGGTTTGTCTGACGAATAAGGCGCTTTATTGCCGGTTGTAAAACCTTCGCGTTCCAGGTTTTTTATGCCTGTAGCTGTAGGTACAAATAATAGGGTAGAGGCATGATCGCACATAATCCGGTTGATTTCTTCAGGCATGCTTTTATTGAACGAACGCAAACCGGCTTCGATATGTACCACCGGGATATGGATTTTACTTGCTGCCACCGTGCCGGCAAGAGTTGAATTGGTGTCACCATAAAGCACAATATAATCAGGCTTTTCAGTAAGCAGAATTTCTTCAATCCCCTGAATCATCAAAGCCGTTTGTTTGCCATGAGAGGCTGAGCCGATATTAAGATTAATGTGTGGGCTCGGAATGCCTAATTCTTCGAAAAACACCTGCGACATATTGGTATCGTAATGCTGACCGGTATGAATTATGATCTCCTCTATTTTATCAGAAAAAGAATTGCGGATAGCCCTGCTCAAAGCAGCCGCTTTAATTATTTGTGGCCTTGCGCCAACAACAGTTACAATTTTAATCATTTAGCTCTATTCTGATTAGTAAAAAAATCTTAATGCAATAGAATAAACGTATAAACTCACCCAATCCCTTCAAGCCCTTCAATCTCTTCAATCTCTCCAACCCTTTCCAAACTCTGCAAATTTACATTATTCCCTCGTCGGCAAAACTATAATAATTCCCATCACCGATAATGAGGTGGTCGAGTACCGGCAGATCGAGCATTTCGCCGGCTTCTTTCAGTTTCCGGGTAAGTTTAATATCCGCGTCGCTTGGTGTGAGTTGTCCCGATGGGTGGTTATGTCCTAAAATAATAGAAGTGGCGTTATTATCGAGTGCAATTTTAAATACTTTTCGTGGGTCAACTACTGTGCCGGTAATTCCGCCATCACTTATTTTAACTGCTCTGAGTACTTTATTAGCCCTGTTAAGAAGTAAAATGCAAAAGTTTTCATAATTCAGGTCTCCAAGTTCCTTCTGAAGCAGGATAAAGGCTGTCTTACTGTCCTTCAACTGCGGTTTTTCATTCAGGATGGAGGTGCTTCTTCTGCGTCCGAGTTCGAGTGCTGCAGCTATAGTTATTGCTTTAGCCTCGCCAATTCCTTTGTAGCGCTGAAGATCCGAAATGGTTAAGCGCGATAATTCGGCCAGATTGTCATTTACTTCATTCATAATTCTTTTCGAGAGCGCAACAGCTGATTCTTCGGTGTTTCCCGATCCGATGAGTATAGCAATTAACTCTGCATTGCTGAGTGCAGCTGGTCCTTTATAAAGTAATTTTTCACGGGGCTGATCGTCTTCGGCCCAATCTTTAATTGATATCTTCGGATTTTTAATCATAGTAATAGTTTTGTTTATAAAAATAATTCAGGCTGCGAAAATACAAAAGTATATAAAACGAAAAAGCCCCTGCAGGCAGAGGCTTTAACAAACGAAAGTTTTTAACTAGAGTGCGTTAACTTTTTTGGTAAGCTTCGATTTGAGGTTCGATGCTTTGTTTTTATGAATAACACTCTTTTTTGCCAGTTTATCAATTAGTGAAACAAGTGAAGGAAGCTTCTCAGCAGCAACAGCTTTGTCTTCTAATTCGCGAAAACCTTTAATAGCGTTACGCATGGTTTTTGCATAATAACGGTTACGAAGCCTTTTCTTTTCGTTTGCTCTGATCCTTTTCAGGGATGACTTGTGATTTGCCATTGTTAAACTTTAAAATTGTTAGTAGTCCGTAGGGGAATCGAACCCCTGTTACCAGGATGAAAACCTGACGTCCTAACCCCTAGACGAACGGACCATTGCTTTTTTTGAGGCTGCAAAGGTAATCCTTTTTTTTATTCAGACAATAGCAGCATTAAAAAAAAAGCAATTTTTTGAAAAATATTCATGTTGTACTCTCAATGCATTGATTTATAATATACAGGGATATTCAACCTTGTTCCCGTCTCTGATCGGGAAGGATAAATCATTTTAATTTGGCAACTCTTTGGATGTAAAAGTAAGCTTTTGAATGTAATTCAGCGTTTTGTTTTTTTTGAATTACTGTTTTGATCAGGCAAAATAACTTTTCAATAACTAATAATTTTAAGAATATTCTGCGATAATCACTCTTGATCTGGATGATTTCTGAACAATAAACTAACTTCAGCATTAATTTTCCCTGATTAAAATTATACGCTGAAAACCATGTTATTTTAGTTTATTGCCATTTATTTAACCAATTGTTAACAAATTTATTTTGCCTTTTTTATATTTAAATACTTGAATGCGTAAGTGTTCAATAATTCCGTAATGTGCTGGCATTCAAATTTATTTGGAATAATTGAAAAATGTATATATTTTGGCTGCTTCAAACCATCAATTGATTCTTAATGTTAACCAAAATCGGAAAAATGAAAAAAAAATTACTCTTCACGCTTGCAACAGTATTTCTTAGTACTGGCCTCATGGCAGGTGGTATCATGACTAACTCGAATCAGAGTGCAGCTTATGCACGTTTGCTTGCCCGTAATGCTTCTTTGGGGATTGATGCTGTGTACTACAATCCTGCCGGACTTACCAAATTAGGTAACGGTTTCCACCTTTCGTTGAACAACCAATCGATTTTCCAAACCAAGGATGTGGTTAACAACTATCCTTATCTTCATGGTGCACCCG
>CAZBZA010000084.1:0-11253 GCA_964495865.1 uncultured Lentimicrobiaceae bacterium | reverse complement strand
CTTACAACGAAAAACCTTGCCAGCAGGATGTGTACGTTTGGAAAATCACTGCCATATACCGCGATGGCTCCATCTGGTACAACACGGATGTAGGTGAACGGGAAGGACTGTCGGAACCGAAATGGGGGACGGTGACGTTGATCAGGTAGAAAAGATAGGTATAGCGGATTAACAATAAAGTTTGTAGAATTATAAACTTTGTTGTACTCTAGTCTGGTACTTTTTATTAAGCCAGTAATACAGTAGCGCGCATGCAGTGCCTAAAACAGCACCTGCAATCACATCCGAAGGAAAATGAACGCCAAGCCACATCCTGGAAATACCCACCAGTGTTGCCCAAATCAAGCCAGGCAAAAGAATATACCATTTCGAATAAACCAATCCTGCTGCAACAGCAAATGCAAACGCATCTGTTGTGTGACCCGAAGGAAACGACGGACTACCGCCTGAACTTAACTTCTCGATAAAAGGATATATCTCGTAAGGCCGCGGTGTGTCGAGGCTGAATTTTATAATATTGGCCACAATGGCTGCAATGGCAACAGCAATTATTACAGTAAGCGCATTCCGCCACTGCGGTTTGTCTTTTCTGAAAAGTCCGTATATCAGTATAATTGCCGGTATTCCAAATGCAAGTGCAGCAGCCGAATCGGTAATAACAATAAAAGCTGAATCAAAAAAAGGATTCCTGTTTTCATAAAGTCCTCTGAGTAACTTTATATCCAATTCATGGAATTGTTGCATCAGCGGTGACAATACAGAAGTTATCAGAAGACTCATTATGTACGTTTCAGTTTCAAAGCAGTTGTATTCTTTCGGTTGATTATGAGGGTGTAAAATTAATTGTATCAACCGGATAATTATTATCTGTTCAGTAATAAAAGTTTCTGTAGCAGGCTTTTCGTGATGGGTTTCCGGACATGGAATGGTTATAATCGACAGAATATCAGATTATTAATAGCACAATTTGTTCCAGAATTTGTACCCGACAGTAGAAGAAAAATATCGCAATCAACTTTCGACAGTTAATAATAAAACTCTCCGTATTAAAAATACAGAGAGTTTCTGAGCATTGAAGTTACTGATATAATTACATTTTGTTTTCAGGTTGTAACCGGAACAATGCCCCGGTTACCCGGCATAGCGGAGGGTTATAGTGAGATGTTGGATTTATAATTTATCGAGCGCAACATTTACATCAACCTGTATGGCTTCGGCAATGTTGTTGATTACAGCTTTCGGGATACTGATGTTATAGTCTTTTGGTGAAACATTAAAAACAGCTTTTCCCAGAACTTTTCCTCCTTTTACTTCAAGAGTACCGTTTACTTTCACTTTATTAGTAACGCCATGCATGGCCAGGTCACCTTCAACCACAACTTTATATACACCATCTTTTTCAAGATTCACATCTTTGATATTGGTAATTTTCCCATTAAAAGTTGAGTTAGGGAATTTTTCCGATTCCATGTAATTTTCGTTAAAATGCTCCTGCATCAAAGCTTTTTCGAATTCGAATCCTCGTATAAGGACTTTAAAAACGAAATTGCCGTTCGAGAAATCCAGTGCGCTGTTAGCCTGTCGGTTTGTGGCTTCTATCTTTTCCATAGGGGTTTCCGAAAAGAATTTTATGGTTCCGCTTTTGGTCATGTATTTTTGTGCATTGGCCATTGAAGCTGTTAAAAGTATGATTGCCAGTAAGGTTGTGATTGTTTTCATCGTATTCTGTTTTAGTAATTTGAATTGTTTTTTTTTTATTATTTTCCGAAGCGGATAAGTTCATTCGAAGCAACATTATCGTCGCGAAGCCAGATTTCAGTTGCGGTTATCTTTTCAACTAACCACTTGTGATTCAGGTCATCCATCTGCTTGTTGCCACTGATGGTAATAGTTAATTTATCCAGATTATCATCAGAATTATTACCGCTGTCATCCGGCGAGTTGCTTCCGGCTGCCAGTATCCAGCTGCCGGTATATGTTGCGCCCGACGCCACTGCTGTAAAACTTCCATCCGTATTAAACATAAAACTGTAACCTGCAAAATCGCTGGTTTCATCTTTTCCGCTGTCAATATACTGCGTTACTTTCCAGTTGCTTTGCATTACCATATTTGTTTTTGTCGAAAGATCAGCAACCGGATCGGAGGTTGTATCGCTGTTCGAACAAGCGGCAAATAAAATTGCCAGTACCGGGATAAAAAATAATTTTTTCATGGCTGTGAATCTTTAATTTTGGTTGCGTTGTTTGATTGAGCAAAGTAACAACCATAACAACAAGCCGTGAAATGAAGTTTGACGAACTGGAATTTTTGGCATCTGAACCGGTAAAAACAATCCGATTAACCATTCAGATTGAAATGGAATAGAAAAACTGATGTAACTTTGAGCCCTTCAAATACAATAATCAAATGCGAAAATTTATTTCCTCCGCTTCAATTGCTTTTTTTTTACTGATGTTGAATGTTTACACTAATGCTCAGGCCCCTGCAATCGTAAAGCAAGGTCCGGATGGGATTTTTATTTTTACGGGGATTGACATTCCATCAGGAAAAAATATCGATTCATATAAAATTGAACGTTCGGAAAATAATACCATCTGGACACCAATAGCAGAACTGAAAACCCCAAAGGATTTCGATTCTTTTACCAAAGCTCTCGAAGCAGCAAAACCAATATTTCCTTCGCAGCCCTTGCCACAGGGCGATAAACTCAACCAGCTTTATCAGAGGGCTGTAACTACCGGAACTATCGATTCGCTGAAAGGCACACGGGTTTTGTTCCCTCTGAGGGTAGCGCTCGGAATTATGTATTATGATAAAACTGCAGGCAGGCATATTACGTATCGCTACAGGGTTACTGCAGTTAAACCAACAGGAAGTGTAACCGATAGTTTCCTTTCCGATACGGTTTCGTTGCCATTTACCGGCGTGTTCGACACCATTACCTATAGCGAAAGCAGTTACAATCATAATTCAGTCACAATAACATGGAAATCATGGGGTAAAAATCCGGCTCCACTGTTTATGGTTAATAAATTCAGGTATGGAGCTCCGATAGCTGCACCCGGCACCACTTCACGCTATGTTATGAATGATACAACATTTTATATTTATACTGATACTACAGTTGCAAAGGACGCAGGTAAAGAATTGCAGTTTTTCATCTCACCTTTCGATCAATATGGCAATTCTGGTAAATCGTCGCAGGTAGCGGTTATTACACAGGATAATTTTAATAAAGCCAGCTTTGTGCGAAATCGCATCGCTTTCAGGCCCGACCTCGCCGGGGTTTTACTCAATTTCCATTTTACTGATCCGGTTACTGTGAAAAAGCTCGAAATATTCCGGAGTGTGGGGATGAACAACGGATTTAAAAAACTTACAGAAGTTACTGCTAATGATACCTCGTTTCTCGACCAGCAGCTTTGGCCTGAAACAACTTATTATTATTACGTGCAGGCTGTGGCAAAAGCAGGAAAACGTACCCAGCAGGGCGATGTTTTGATGGCCAGGGTTCCTGGAATTGCAGTTGCCGATAAATTGAATTCCCCCGTTTTGAAACACGTTTCGGAAGTGAATGGTAATATTCGTTTGCTTATTGATGTAAATGATACACTGGCAACACAAATCCGTATTTTCAGAGGCGTTAAAGGTGGAATGCTTGCTCTGCCGAAACTTATTCAGATTAATGGTGCCGGTGTTATCTCTTATACGGATTCAACCCTCGCGCAGGGGAAAGCTGAAAATGTTTTTTATGCTGTCCGCAACGAGAAAGACGGATCGGCAATCAGCGGTCTTTCGGAACTGCTTGCGGTTACTAAAGTTACTGATGTAAATGAAGTTGCATATTTCGACGCCTTTCTTTCAAAAGGTAAAATTGAACTTTACTGGGATGATGTTAAAAGCAGAAATTCGAATTATACCAGTTACACCCTCGCACGCCAGAATGGTCCGGCAAACAGTAAATCGCCACTCCGGGTTGTAGCTGAAAATCTGAAAACAAGCAGTTTCGCTGATAATGATGCAACTGCTGGCAATCAATATACTTACGTGCTTACGATTGTTGATAAGGCAGGAAACAGTACCGGTAAATCATATAAAATAACAATTCCGAAGGATTTATAGGTGTAAAACCCTAAGCTGAGAAAGCAAGTTATTTAGGGGCTGCTTATAGACATGTTTAATTAATATTCAACAGAATAGAATATCTATGTATCAAATGCACGGCAAATTCTCAATATGAGCCAAAATTCGTGCATTTTAGATTTCGGTGCGCTGCACCTTGTATTATAATTTTCTATTTTACTACAAATATTTCGGTGCTCTGCACCTTTATTTATTGAATTACGTGGGTCAAATAAAGCCACAGAGTGGCGGAATATTTGTAGTCTGGCGAAATCGAGTATCATTTAAGGTGCAGCGCACCGGAATATTAAACTAATCATTATTCTGGTCAGGTTTTTCAGCAGGCCCTATTTCCTGACTTCGACACTTGGGTGGCGCAGACAGTTTTAACGCCCTGAGAATCGCATAAACGGTATAAAAATCATTTTTTACATCTGAATATTCAATTCTCATGAACTTAACTGTGAATAGGGTGGCGCATTGTCGAAGTCAGGAGCCAAAATTCGTGCATTTTAGATTTCGGTGCGCTGCACCTTGTATTATAATTTTCTATTTTACTACAAATATTTCGGTGCTCTGCACCTTTATTTATTGAATTACGTGGGTCAAATAAAGCCACAGAGTGGCGGAATATTTGTAGTCTGGCGAAATCGAGTATCATTTAAGGTGCAGCGCACCGGAATATTAAACTAATCATTATTCTGGTCAGGTTTTTCAGCAGGCCCTATTTCCCGGCCAGCCAATCTTTAAATTCTCCCGAGCGCTCGGTGCTCGATACGGATTCCAGTTCGCAGGGAGGATTCAGCGTAATTTTAATCCTTGATTTTGAATAGGATATCATTTTTTCAATAGCATAATAATTGATGAGGAACTTGCGGTTAATCCTGAAAAATAAATCAGGATCAAGGCGCTGTTCCAGGTGATCAAGGGTAAAATCAACAGGATAACTTTTGCCTTCTTTCAAAGCCATAAATACTATTTTTTCGTCGGAATAGAAATAGGCAACATCCTTAATTTCAATTGCTTTAATTATTTCTCCATACCTTACAACAACCCGCTTCAGGAATGTGGGTTTGTTTACTCCGAGGGCAAGGGCGAGTTTTGCAATATCAAATTTTGGGATATCAGTTTGTGCTTCGCTTTCGCGAGTATGTAGTTTATGATATTTCCTAAGGCTTCCGGCAAGGTTTTCCTTGTTTACCGGTTTCAGTAAATAGTCGATGCTGTTAACCTTAAAAGCCTGAATGGCATATTGATCGTAAGCTGTAGTAAAAATTACCGGGCAATTCAATTCTATTTCATCGAAAATGCCAAAACTTAAACCATCCGAAAGGTTAATATCCATAAAAATAAGATCGGGTTCATCATTCGATCCAAGCCAGTTTACGGTTTGAGCTATGCTTTCGAGTATGGCTAACACTTGTATGTCAGCATCAATTTCGAGAAGTAATTTTTGCAGCCGGCGCGCTGTTGCCGATTCGTCTTCAACAATAAGTATTTTCATTTTCCGGAATGTATTAAAGGCAGTTTTACGCAAAATTCATCATTCGTAGTATCAATTACAGTTTCGCCAAATCCCAGCAGGAAATAGCGGTTGCGGATATTAGCAAGGCCAATGCCTGTGGAGGGTTCCCCGGCTTTCTTAGGCTGAAGGTTATTAATCACCATTATATGTTTTGCATCAGTAATTATCCGGACTTTAAGCGGTTTTTCGGCCGAAACCACGTTGTGTTTTATCGCGTTTTCAACCAGCATCTGCAACACCATTGGAGGAATAAATGTGTTGAGCTCTTTTTCGCCGACTTCAATTTCGAGATTCAGGTTCTTGCAATATCGTTTCTTTTGGAGGTAATAATAGGTATCAGTAAGTTTAAGCTCTTCGCTCAGCGGAATAAGGTTGGTATCGCGGTAATCGAGAATGGCCCGGAAAAACTGTGAAAGCTTCTCGACATAATCGATGGCAATATCCTTGTCTTCATCAATAATCGAAATCAGAGTGCTGAAACTATTGAACAGGAAATGTGGATTTACCTGGCTTCGCAAAGTCTGAAACTGGAACATTATTTTTTCGCGCTCATTCGCTTCCCTCTGTTTCATAGCGCGTTCGCGAACAATTATAATGAGGTATAAAAGGAGAGCCAATAAAATTACAGATGCGATGATAAACCAGTTGGTTTTCCAAAATGGCTTTTTAACGGTGAAGGAATAGGTTTTGATTTCTGATTTCGAAAAATTACCTTTTATAGCCGATCGTACTTCAAAAGTGTAATCACCCGGCGCAAGGTTCGGATATGAAGCCATATTGTTGCGCGTTTCGCTCCAGCCGAGATCGTAGCCTTTTAAACGGATCTGATATTTTACCTGCGAGGGCGCTATATGCCATAAAGCATTGTAATGGAATGTGATATGGTTCTGATTGTTGCTGAATACATGTGTACCGAAATAATTCTCCTTACCCAGTAAAACCGAAACTCTGTTCAGTTGCAGCGAAGGCTGATGGCTTGCAATATCAGTTGGGATCTTTATGCGTATCAGCCCGTGCTGTGTTCCGATCCAGGCTATGTTTTTGCCTTCGTACGAACAGGTGTTCAGGTCAGGGTTTATATCCGACATTCCAGCATCTGCACCATAATATAAAAAAGTGTTATTCCGGGTATCCATAACATCAATGCCATTCGTATGAACGATAAGGACATGATGATTTTTGTCTGCCAGCAATCCGGTAACATGCAGTTCGCTCAGCCCTTCGGCAATTGAATAATTAGTGAATATTTTCCCGTTGTAACGGTATATGCCTGCGTTGGAAGTGCTGAACCAGATATCGCCTTCGCTGTCCTCAGTAATCGAATATATGATATTGCTTTTTAATCCCTGTGCTTTGTCAAAATTGGTGAACCTGCCATTTTCGAGCATCGAAATTCCTCTACCATCGGTTCCAAACCACACCCTGTTGCGCGAATCGATGAATACCGAATAAATATAGCTGTTGCCGGGAAAATTCTGATCGTTGAAATTTATAAATGAAACATCTGATCCCGGCTCAAGAGGATCACCCGGGATATCGCACTTATATGCCCCGCCTAAAGTTGCCAGCCATAAATGATCTCCTTTGCCGGCTATAGCGAGTATGTTCCCGTTCGATAATCCGGCAGCCTCGCCGTAAAGCTTACTTCGTTTGCCTTCCGGATGAATACAATACAATCCGTCTCCAAATGTCCCGGCCCAGATGTGTCCGCTTTTATCCTCAAACAAACTTATGATCTGGGTATTTTTTTTTGCCTTGAGCGCAATCTTTTCAGTTTTACCACTTCGGAAATCATGTTTAAAAAGGCCGTCGTCATTGCTGAACCATGTATATCCTTTGCTGTCGGCAAGTACACTGTGTATGTTCTTACCTGAGGTTATACCGAAATCATTAAAATACAGCAAATCATTCCCTAACGAAAAAAACAGCTGACTTCCTGATGTTATCCAGCAGTTTCCCTGTTTATCGGCATATAACTTACTTATTCGGGATATATTTTGATTTTCAGTATTGATATAGTTTCCGTTTACGGTGCCTGATGAAGGTTCGAAACTGATGATGCCGTTTCGCTCAGTGGATAGCCATAGCCAGTTGTTCCCGGCAACAATATTGTTTATTGGTCCCAAAGTCCATGATTTCGAAACAGCCGGAATGGTAACTTTCAGTGTATTAGATTCAATCCTGCAAAATCCCGCATCCTGCATCCCTGCCCACATACCGCTTGCATCGGCGGTGAGGCTGAGAACAATATTATCGGGTAAACCTTCGGTAGTAGTAATTTTTGTAACATCCTTTTTACGGTTGCTTATGCTGCAAACTGATATTCCGCCATCAGTAGCTGTCCACATCCTGCCATCTGGACCTGAAGTGATCGTGTAGCAATAATTATCAGTTAAACCATCGTCTGTATTAATGTTGATGATCTGTTTTCCGTCAAAACAATAAACTCCTTCTCCATAGGTTGTAAACCAGAGTTTCCCATCCTTGTCGGAAGCAAAACCGGTAATAGCCACTTTAGGGTTGCCTTCTTCAGGATCAAATAACTGCAAGCTGTCACCTTTAAACTGAAAAATGTTACCCTTCCGCGTGCCAATCCATAATACCTGGTCTGCTGTCATGTATAAAGCCGAAACCTGAAGTGGCATATCTTCTTCATTACCTGCATAATAAGTAAAATCATTACCATCGAATTGGTATAGCCCTTTGCCGGTTCCAATCCACATATACCTGTTATTATCCTGGTATATGCAGGTGATAGTTGTTTGTTGTATTTCATCCGGCACTTTTACTGACCGCATTAAAGGCTTTTGCCCTAAGCAGTTGGTCACAGGCATAAAAAGGCTTATTACCACAAGTACCATAAGCATTTGAGGGGCCTTTAATTTACCTGTTTTATAAATTCTCATACCTGATCCTGGATTTTGAAATGATGTATGATTTGGGTATCAGTAATGTTTCTATGTCTAAACTTTATAGTTCGGTATCTTTACTTTTTCTTCTCAAATTCAGCAGTTACACTGACTTTTATTTCTTCCGCAATTTTTTGAAAAACCACTTTTGGTATCATAATGTTGTGATCCTGAAGCATTACGGTGAATACTGCGTCGGTGTAAATAATGCCTTTTGCGATGCGCATCTGTACCTTAATAATGCGTTCCTGTTCCACGCCATGTATGGTAAGTGTCCCTTTGGCGCGTATAGTGTAGCTCCCGTCAATCGAAAAATCAATCTGTTCAATAATCTTCCCTTCGAATTTCGATGCAGGATAGGTTTTGGTTTCCATGTAATTTTCGTAAAAATGCTCCTGTTGCAAAGGGCTGTTAAATCCCTTGAACGATTCAGCAGGAATACTGAAAGCAAAAGTGCGTTTTTCGGCATCGATAAGGCCTTGAAGTTTAACTGACGAAGCCTTAATCAGTTCAAGGGGTGCATCCGAAATAAAATCAACCTTGCTTTTGCGGGCAGAATATATGCTTTGCTGGGCGCAAATGCCACCCGCTAATAATAAAAAGAGGATTATAATGACCGGTGTTCTTATCATAAAAGGATTTCTGCTGAAAGAAACTGAAAAATTACTGTTTTGTTTTCGCTTTTCGCTTAAATTGGATAAACATTTTGAAACAAACTGTGCGACTATTGAATATGGGCGATAGCTGTTTCAAACAAATGAATTGATACCTTTGCAGCATCAGTTAGTTAAGTTATTGTCGTATAATTTGGTGTACACAAATATACATTTAATATGATGAGTCAATCAAAAAAGTCCGGATGTCACTAGCCAGCAAGTCAATTTTCAGGGGTAATTTTTTATTGGTGTTTTTTGCCAGTTTACTCATGTTCACGGCATTCTACCTGCTTCTTCCTACATTGCCGGTATTTTTAACCCGCGAATTGAATATTAATGAAAGCCAAACTGGAATTATTCTTTCGGTTTATACCCTGGCCGCTTTGCTTATAAGGCCTTTTACCGGTTATATGATCGACAGGTATGGGAGAAAGTATTTTTACATTCCGTCAATTTTGCTTTTTGCTGCCATTTTTGTTGTGTATCCTCTTGCCGGTGTTTTTGTTTGGATGCTGGCAGTGCGTTTCATTCATGGTTTGGTCTGGGGTGTTGCAACCACTACCGGGAGTACACTTATTGTGGATATTATTCCCGCACACAGGCGAGGCGAAGGCATTGGCCTTTATGGACTTGCAATGACAATTCCAATGGCTGTGGGGCCATTTATCGGAATTGAGCTAACCCGGAACAATTCCTATACGCCAATGTTTTTATTTGCCGGGGCGCTCGCATTTATCGGTTTTTTGTTTACATTGCCCATAAAATATCCGGCTCTGCCACCCGCTTTAAGCAAAAGGCTTTCATGGCGTAACCTCTTCGAATCTTCTTCGCTGCCAGTAACATTTAACCTGTTGTTGATAAATATAAGTTATGGCGGTCTTGTTTCGTTTATTTCGCTTTATGCCATAAAAACAGGACTGGGATTAACTGGTGTTTTTTTTATAGTTTTTGCTTCGGGCATTACCCTGGCACGTATTTATATGGGTAAAATTTTCGACCGCCACGGTCCTGCAGCGCTTTCTGTTGTTGGAATATTGTTGCTTGCTGTGGGGTATTTACTGCTCGGAATTGCTATTAATACGGTAGCATTTATGATTGCAGGCTTTTCACTTGGTGTTGGAAGTGGTATTGTGTTTCCGACTTTCCAGGCTATGGTGAACAACCTTGTAATTCCGCAGCGCCGGGGTGCGGCAAATTCAACCCTGTTTTCAGGCCTCGACCTTGGTATAGGACTAGGTATGCTTATTACCGGATTGCTGGCTCATTCCTTAGGGTTGCCAAAAACTTATCTGATGTTCAGTGTATTAAATATACTAGCTCTTATCTACTTTGTTTTTGTTTCACTCAGGCACTACCAGGCAAAATTCCGGAGAGTGTCCGAAAACGCTAAAACCTGATATTTTACTCTATATCAGTAACTACAGTGATTTACAAGCGCAATTTTCATAATTTAATAGTCCGTTAATAATTCCTGATAACGTCATTATTATTAATATAAAATTCAGGCCATTGCGTCATAATATGCAGATAATATGCAGTTTATCGCTTTGCGCCTTCGCAGTAAATAAAAACCTAACGGAGAATTGTAATAGAAAGAAAGATGTTTTGATAAAAAGTGCCGGGTGTTAGCTGATTTTTAATGTAAAGTAAAAACCTCCTATAACATTAAGCAAGGAAAGAATAATTAATGGTCAGTTTGCAGTCATGCAAGTATCTGAAGATAATAGAACCAATACACTTTTACGTTCTATTTCCCTTGCTGATGATGCTCCGGCAGATATTTTTGACTTTTATTTTCAGCATTTCGACATTGTGTTTTTCATCACTTCGTATTATGTAGGTACACACTGAATGGAATGATAAGATAATTAGGGTGTTAACCCCTGTTTATAATTATAATAGATTAAGGAAGGGTTTGTAAAATAATTTTGTAACTTAGCGCCCCGTTAAAAAGGTATTGAAGCGGCAATAAATATTTTAAAATACTGGAGAGGTGGCCGAGTTGGTCGATGGCGCACGCCTGGAAAGTGTGTATACGCC
>CAZBZA010000083.1:0-11289 GCA_964495865.1 uncultured Lentimicrobiaceae bacterium | reverse complement strand
TTTAGCGGTTTCCGGACTCCGTTATTGATATCAAAGATAAGAAAATATATTCGCGGCCCATATGTGTGTGAATATTTTAAGCAATTATCAAAATAGAGCGATTTTGCTTTTGCAAATAAATGTTTTGCAATGTCAATAGTCCTTTAATGATTCCCAATAACCTCATTATTAATAATATATAAATTCAGGTCTTTGCGTCTTAATATGTCGATAATCTGCGAATTATTGCTTTGCGTCTTCGCGGTAAATAAAATCCTGGCGGAGTATTGAACTTAAAACAAGGACTTTATTCCCTGATCAGATTAGCAATAATTTACGGTGAAACAGATAAGCAGATTATATTTCAGCAACTTCTTTCCAGTCGCCATATTGTTTTATAAGATTGATCAGAACATCAATCGCTTCGGCTTCTGCAATATTTTTAAATGCAATATCCTTTCCTTTATAAAGTGTAACAATGCCTTTTCCGGCGCCTACATACCCGTAATCGGCATCGGCCATTTCGCCCGGACCATTTACAATGCAGCCCATCACGGCTATTTTAAGGCCTTTCAGATGTTGGGTCGCGGATTTTACCTCCTGCAATGTTTTCTCAATATCAAATAATGTTCGTCCACACGAAGGGCACGAAATAAACTCAGTACGTGTAATCCGGGCGCGGGTAGCCTGCAAAATAGCAAAGCTGGTTTGGGAAACTGTTTCAGCGCTTATATTTTTTGCTGATGGCCATATGGCATCTCCAATCCCGTCAATAAGCAAACTTCCGAAATCAATAGCACTGTCAACCTGAAAACGAAGCAAGTTTTGCGTTTCATAACTATTTTTCAGTATTAGCGGTTTTGTATCACTAAGATCAGGCGATGCAAGTTGGTTTTTCATTTCCAATGAATTGCCTTCAACAATTTTAAGATTTTCATGGTCGTGCGCTTGCAGAATATTGGTAGTACGGAAATACTCATCCACAATACAATTCTTCCCAGCTTTTTCAACAATCACGCCTACCGGATATTTGCCACCGATTCCTGAAACGGCAATAGTTTCACGCTTGGCCTGGTATCCGGGATTTAAGTTTAAAGGTTCGGAATTTAGCTGATTGCTGCTTCTTGCGACATTATAACGATCAGTAATTGCGAGAGCTACAGGAATTTCTATTTCAGGAGCACCCGTAAGCGAAACACGAATGGTATCGCCTATTCCTTCTTCGAGCAAGGTACCGATTCCGGCTGCCGATTTTATGATGCCATCGTCACCATCGCCGGCTTCGGTAACTCCAAGATGTACCGGGAAACTCATGTTTTCAGCCATCATTTTTTCGACCAGCAAGCGGGTGGATTGCACCATTACACGCACATTGCTCGATTTCATGGAGAATACAAGGTTATTAAATCCAGCGCTTTGACAAATCCGGCCAAACTCCAGTGCACTCTCAACCATTCCTTCGGGTGTATCACCGTAGCGATCCATTATGCGGCTGCTCAACGAACCGTGGTTGGTACCGATGCGTATTGCGGTACCGTTGTTTTTGCAGATAGCAAGCAATGGGTGCAGGCGTTCTGCAATTCGTTCAAGTTCTTCGTCGTAAGCTTTGTTGGTAAGGATTCCGGAAGATGTTCCTTTATCAGTATAATTTCCGGGATTGATTCGTACTTTTTCGACTATGCCGGCAGCAATTTCGGCTGCGTGCGGATTGAAATGAATATCTGCAATCAAAGGCACAGTGATACCTTTTTGCCGCAATCCTTTTTTTATCAGAGCCAGGTTATTCGCTTCCTTGATTCCCTGTGCGGTAATGCGGACCATTTCGCAGCCGGCATTCACCAACCTGATACTTTGGGCTATTGTAGCCTCAATATCGTTGGTGTCGGTATTGGTCATGCTTTGCACCCGGATGGGAAATTGTCCGCCAAGCGGTAGATTACCGATATGTATTATCCCTGAAGTATATTTTGGGAACATGTTGGATTTGGAATAAAGCAATAGCGAGGTGAAGAGTTTTTTATCCGATTATTTCCTTTATCTCCGGATCGTTTTCCACCATTTTTTTCAATGCTTCTTTGCAGAGATATTTCTTGGTTTTAGCGTAAAACTCTGATTTGTAACCCATATTATCGGCAATTTCTTTGGCCGACATTTTGGTAAGAAAAAGTTTCAGCAGTTTCTGGCAATCTTCGCTCAGGTTTTCAAATTGCCGCACAAACGATTGGTATTTTTCTTCATATTCCAGGTGTACTTCAAGCCCAACTTCCGGTGTATCGAGCCAGCGGGTAAGTTCATCCTGGTTTTTGTAAGTCATACGTTTGCGCTTGAGCCTTTGCAGCCATATATTTTTGCTTATCGAATACAGATATGTAATAAACGATGAACTTAATTCAAAATTATCATCTTTTATCTTGGTTAAAATTACCAGGAGCGCTTCCTGAAACACATCTTCGGCATCCTCTTCGAGGCCTGCGTTGTTTTTAATAAGATATTTTATGGAAGGAAAAAATTCCTTATACACATAGCGAATGATAAAATCACTATTAAGCCGGAGGCCTTCAACTATGGCATAATCTGAATAGTGAATCATTTCCTTTGCGAAGGTATTTGGTCAAACAGAATTGGAACCCTGCAAAACATCGCTTACGCCACAACCAAAGTCATGTATGTCAGTTTGTTAAGGCAGCTTTCAGTGGTTTTTGGGTTGTGAAGGTAATAAATATTTTAAAAAACCTATCTTTATGTTCAATCATTTTTCAACCATGGGTTGTTATGAGGCTTATTACCAGTGTTTTAAATTTTATGTAAATTTTCAGGGCGAAGATAATCTGAAAAAAAAATTTGAAAATGTCGTAATATTGTTTTTTGTTAATACACTTAGTTTATGTCAGTACTTTCAGTTATTATCCCGGCTTATAACGAAGGCCGTACAATTCATCACATTCTCGACCGTGTGCGCACTGTTAAGCTTCTGAATAATGTGGCTAAAGAAATAATTATAGTTAATGATTGCTCCACCGACGATACCGAAGAAGCCATTATCCGTTACCGGGAACAATTCCCCGATTTCGGCATCCGGTATCTCAAACATGAAGTAAACCAGGGAAAAGGAGCAGCAATTCATACCGGTATCCGCGAGGCAAGCGGCGATTACATCATTATTCAGGATGCTGATCTCGAATACGATCCGGAGGAATATAATTTGTTGCTGAAACCCGTTTTAAAAGGAACTGCCGATGTAGTTTACGGCTCACGGTTTATAGGGGGCAAACCTCACCGGATATTGTTTTTCTGGCATACTATCGGCAATAAATTCCTCACTTTTGTAAGCAATATGTTTTCAAATCTGAACCTTACAGATATGGAAACCTGTTACAAACTGTTTAAAAGTGATATGCTCAAAGCTATTCCTTTAGTCGAAAACCGCTTTGGATTTGAACCCGAGGTTACTCAAAAGATTTCGCGCATTCCGGGTATCCGAATCTATGAAGTTGGAATTTCCTACTACGGACGAACCTACGACGAAGGCAAGAAAATAGGTTGGAAAGACGGATTCAGAGCTTTATACTGTATTTTAAAATATGGATTAAGTCAGGATAGCAGTCGATTCGTTAAAATCAAGGATACGGCGCAGATACATTTATCAAAAAAAGCCGGACTCTGGCTTGCCATACTTTTAGGTGCTTTCTTCTTCATTAATGGAACGCAGGGACTCAAAAAGCATTATCATTCATCAGGCTACAGCCATATTTTTGTTTCCGACGGATTGGGCTATTACCAATATTTGCCGGCCCAGTTTAATGTGAAAAATCTCAAACATGGTCAGAAATGGTACCTCATTCTTGACGATGGAACGCCTTTTAACAAATTTACCTGGGGTGTGGCATACATGCAGGCTCCGTTTTATTTCACCGCTGAATTATGGCAGAGCCTCACAGATCAGAAAAGCGATGGATATACAGCAACAAACGGTTTCTTTATTTTATTGGGAGCTATGATCTATTGTTTTCTGGCGCTTTTGCTCATTTTCAAAATGCTGCAACCACGCTTCGGAATGCTCTTATCACTTGCTACAGTTGTTTTACTTTTTTATGCTACCAACCTCATATTCTATACTTTGGTTGAGCCGGCCACATCGCATGTTTATTCTTTTTTTCTGGTTACACTATTTGTTTACCGAACGCCTTTTTTCTACCGCAAACCTTCTGTTGCGAACCTGTTGTGGCTGGCCATCCCTCTTGCAATAATAATTCTGATACGGCAAACCAGTGGAATTATCGCTTTGTATCTTCTGCTTTATGATATAAAAAACTGGAAATTATTTAGTTTGCGCATTGTTTTCTGGTTTCGGAAATGGCATCTGGTTCTGCTGATGGCGGTGGTTGTTTTCATTGTTTTTATACCACAATTTGTATACTGGCATCTTATCACCGGAAAGTATTATGTATATGCTTACGGTTACAATAAAATGGTAAACGAAACATTTCTTTTCTGGAAAAATCCTCAATTTGGTGAAGTGCTTGCCGGACCGGTATCGGGATGGATAATGTACACTCCTGTTATGATTTTCGCTTTAGTCGGGATGGTATGGATGCTGGTGAAAAAAGAAGCTACTTCCTGGGGAACCTTGCTGGTATTTGCAGTTGTGCTATATGTGATTTCGAGCTGGTGGTGTTATACATTCGATTGCGGTTTCGGGCATAGGGCTTTTATCGATTTTTACGGGTTGCTCGCCTTGCCGTTTGCGTTCACATTTCAGAAAATATTCCTTCAGCGGAGATTTGTATTTAAACTGCTCATTGTTCCCGCACTCGTATTTATGATGTACCTCAACATCCGTCTTTCGATGATGTACCGCTGGGATCCATGCTGGAACGGACCTTCGTGGACCTGGAAACATTATGGAAATGTAATTCACAGGGCTTCGGTAGGCGGCGATTACAAGCAAAATTATCATCAGCTCAATGATTAAACGCATATACTAAAATTCATTTTAAACAGTTATTATGCTACACCACTTTTACAGCACCATTCTATGAAAATAGCCAGACTACCCTTTTTCGTATTATTCTTTTTATCATTGTTAAACCAGGCTGCTGCACAAACCACTAACTACAGCCTGTGGCTCGATCATCTTCCTTACAACAATTGCAAGGCCGTAACCGAAGCCGGCGATAAGATTTTTGCTGCTACACCATACAGCCTCATTTATTTTGATAAAGCGGATAACAGTTTAAACCGGCTTAATAAAGTTACCCCCGACGGACTTTCGGATATCGGCATCAGCAGTATTGGGTACAGCAGCCAGCTTAATACTTTGGTTGTGGCTTATACCAATACCAATATCGACCTGGTAAAAGGCATGGAAGTAGTTAACATCCCTGATATCAAACGAAAACAGATTTTAGGCAACAAAACCATCAACAGCATACTGGTAATCGATAAACTGGCATATCTGGCCTGTGGTTTTGGCATCGTGGTGGTAGATATTGAAAAGGAAGAAATCAAAGATACCTATTACATCGGGCCTTCCGGTTCGCAAATTGATGTTAAAGCCCTCACTTTTCACGAGGCGGATAATAAATTTTATGCAGCTACCGAAAAAGGGATTTACTCGGCACTGGCTACTTCCAACCTGGCTTATTATGTAAACTGGGTTCAGGATATGACTATAACCGGGCCAAACAATAATTTTAACCTCATTACATCGTTCGGTGGAAAAGTATATGCCAATAAAACCCGCTATTCGTGGGATTCGGATACTATGTTTGTGAATGATGGCAACAGCTGGGCTTATTTTGTGCCCAATAATCATTCGAACCGGACTGCGATGCGGGTAAGCGGCGACCGACTTGTGGTTTGTAATTATCTGAATATTACCACATATAAACCTGATGGCACTCAGGAAACGCAATACTTTTCTTATAATCCCGGTTCGATTAGGCCTAATGATGCAATGTTTGACAAAGACGGAAAGCTTTGGGTTGCCGATATTGTGGAAGGCCTGTGGAGCATTGGGAGTGATCTGATAGGGACGAATTATATTTTTAACGGTCCCGCCTCGTACCTTGTTGCTGCAATGGATATTAGCGGGAAAAATGTGTGGGCCGTTCCCGGAGGAAGGACAGCTTCATTTACCAGCCTGTCGAGGATTGCTCAGTGCTATACCCTGGCCGGAAACACCTGGACCTCATATAATGCAACCAACACTCCTGATATGGGCCCGGTTCGCGATATTTTATGTGTAGCCGCCGATCCTTTGGACGCCGACCATGCTTTTATGGGTAGCTGGGGACAAGGATTACTTGAATTTAACGATGGAGAACTAAAGGAAATATATGATACCGAAAACAGTTCATTGCAGTATGTTGATAATTTTGGTGAAGGCTACCTTCGGGTAGGAGGTCTTGCTTTTGATAGCTACAACAACCTTTGGGTATCCAATGATGCAGCGCCAAACTATTTGTCGGTTCGTAAATCTACCGGGGAATGGAAGTCATTTGACCTCAGTCAAATCGGAACGGCTCTGGATGTTGGTATTCTAGTGATAGATAAGGATAATCAGAAATGGATGCAAGGCCGGGGTTTAGCGTTATATGTTTTTAATGATAACAATACAATTGACAATGTTGCTGATGATAAAGTGGAAAAACTCAGCAGTACTCCTGGCAATGGTAATCTTCCAGGCTCAGGAATTTCGAGCCTGGCTGTTGATCGGGATGGACAGTTATGGTTAGGAACTGATCAGGGTGTAGCTGTTATTTATTCACCTGGTAATGTTTTTAGCGGAGGCAATTATGATGCACAGCAAGTTATGGTTGAGGAGGAAGGATACCTTCATCCACTTCTTGAAACAGAAAATGTAACAGCTATTGCCGTTAATGGAAACAACGAAAAATGGCTTGGTACCGACAAGGCAGGCGTTTTCCTGATGTCGGCTGACGGAACCGAAGAACTGCTTCATTTTACCGAAGCTAACAGCCCGCTGCTGTCAAACTCCATTCAATCCATTAAGATTTCGAATAATGGTGAAGTTTATTTTGCTACCTCACTTGGAATTGTTTCCTATAAGGACTATAAAGTTGAACCGCCTTCCACACTCGATTCACTGGTAATTTATCCAAACCCGGTTCGCCCGGAGTATAAAGGCCCGATTTATATAAGTAACCTTGTTGCCGAGTCGAATGTTAAAATTACTGATGTAACAGGAGCTCTTGTGTGGGAAACTGAAGCACAGGGCGGACAGGTAGTATGGGATGGCAACAACCTCGAAGCCCGCAGGGTAAATACAGGCGTTTACCTGGTTTTTGTTACCAATCCCGATGGTTCGCAGAAAAAGGCGGGTAAAGTGCTATTTGTCAGGTAGATTCCGGTTTTCCTTTTATAACGAACTTTTTACCTTTTTCCGGAAGCTGGCAATTATAGCGGTCGGAAGACCGAAGTCAGAAGACCGAAGTTCCATTGAAAATAATCCTGCCTTTATTGATAGCAAGCGATTAGGTAAAGTTAATGTTAATCAATCTTCTATCCGGAGGTTAATAGTTTTTTAGGGAAGCTTCCGGCTTCCGTCTTCTGACTTCCGACAAAGTATTTTACTTACTTAAATAGCAGTAGTACTCCAGAACATGATCTTATCAACCAAAGGAGTAGTTCTCCATTGTATGGATTATTCCGAAACCAGCATTATAGCCCGGATTTATACTGAGCAGCTGGGGTTGCAGTCGTATATTGTAAAAGGAGTTCGAAAAAAAGGAGCAAGGATCAAGCGGAACTTGTTTGCCCCTCTTTCCATCATTCAGCTTATTGCCAATCATAAGGAAGGTGAAGGTTTACGCGTTATGCGCGATGCGTCCTGCGAACACCAGCTCAATGCCATAGCTACTGATATGGCTAAAACAGCAGTGAGTATTTATATGAGCGAGTTGCTGAGCCGGACCATCACGGCCCAAATGGCCGATCCCAATCTGTATTATTTCATCGAAAAAGCGGTACTCAATCTCGATAATACCAACGAGTCCATTGCCGGCTTTCCGCTGGCATTTACCATAGGGCTAACGCGGTTTCTGGGTTTCGATCCGCATAATAATTTCAGTCCCGAAAACAACTATTTTGATATGACAGGAGGTAACTTTTGTGCACATCCGCCAGGTCATCCCTATTATTTTTCGTCGCCGCTCAGCGATGCTTTCTCTGAAATATTAAGTGCCATCGATGCCGGAATTTTCAGTATTAAAACAGATTATAAAACACGCAGTGAGTTGTTGTTGCGGATGCTTGAATATTTCAGGATACATATTCCCGCTTTTGGCGAAATGAAATCGGTACAGGTACTCAGCGATGTGCTTAAGGATTAAGAACCGGATTGATCCGGTACAACACAAATTCTTTGTTTTCCCATAGTTTGGTCAGGCGGCTTTGCATAACGCGTGCATACCGCTGCATGGGTTCGCCGGTAAGTGTTTTGTGAATCAGCAAATGAGTGGAACCGGCCTCAGTTACCTGCTTATGTATGCGTGTGGGATCGGTACTGAAAGGATCGGCCATGCTTTTACAACCGGCATACAGAGCCAAAGCACGGGGTTTTGCAAATACCACTACCGATTCGGTGGGTACATTTTTGCTGATGTAGTTAAATGCTTCCACTGACGTTTCCTGCTGCGGACCGCTGAGAATATTTGAACCCGAACGGGCAATGCTTATGAGTCCGGGCATAAACAAAAACAGAACAAACAAGCCTGTTGCAATTGCTTTTTTACCTGTCGGTATTTTTTGCAGCAGTTCAATATTTTTTAGTCCTTCGGCAGCATAAAACAGGAATATGAAACCCAGCGGAACCATTAGCCTGTAGGCCGAAAAGTTATTCGGGAACACCAGCAGCATAATTACATAAAAGATAAAAAACCATTCGGTGGCTTCAGCTCCTTTCAGCATACGTTTTACGAATCCGAGCAAAGTCATAGCCAGTACAATGGAACCCAGCAGCAACGAAAATCCTTTAAAAACTCCTGTTTCGGGCACATACAGGTACCTGAAAACTTCGAGATGATGTGCGAAATTGAGTGGGATTATCCGTATAAAATCGCCCGAATAGTAAAATATCAGGTAGTCGCGGATGCTGCCGCCCGAAGGAATTTTAAAGATCAATGAGTTTATAATAAAATAGATAAGTACAGGAATCAGTATGAAACTTCCCGCGTAAATCGCAAAATCTTTAAGCTGGATTTTCTTTCCCAGCACACGGATAAGTTGCTCCATTAAGATAGCGGCTACAAATACGATTCCTGCCGGCCTGATAGCGAGCATAAACCCGGTAACGCCGGTTAAAAGTATGATTTGTTTCAGGTTGCCGGTTTTTGATTTCTGATACAGTATAAAATTCAGTACAAGCAAAGCGGTAAAAGGGAGATCCGACATTACCTCACGTTTGAAAATAATCATCTGGGGATTGTACAGAAAGATCATTGCCAGCACCAAAGCGCTGATCCACGAAAAATACTGCCGGTAAAAAATTACCATCAGCAAGCCGAGCGCAATATATATTAGAGAGATAAAGCTCGTAAAAGCAACCATATTATTGCCGGCTATGGCATACACAGGAGCCAGTAGCAGCGGAAAACCGACGGGGTAAGCCTGCGGACCGATGTAATTCTCCTGGCTGTAAATAAAACCCGTTTCCGATTGCGGAATGCCATTAACGATATTACCGGCCTGGTGAATATACTGAGCAAAATCGTCGCCCCAGTCGTGGCTGGTTCGTGTGCCGAGGAATAAAAGCGGAAGAAATAGAATAACAGCGGTAATAATTATATTCCGTGGTTTTGCGAAGATATTTCCGAACCTGGGCGACTTTTTTACTTCCATTCCTGTTGTTTGTTTTACCGGCCAAAGTTAAGGAGTATTTTAAAACAGTCAATAGGCCAACTAAATGCAAAAAAAGGAAAGAGACGAAAAACTGAAAGAAATGACAAATAATTCTAAATGACTGTGAGATATGTAAAAGAAGGCTATATTTGCTTTAAATTTGAGTTTCGCAATTTTTAAAAATTAATCTATAGAGTAAAAACTAACGAATTATGAAAACTTTATTTTTAATTCTTAGCCTTGTTATAGTAATAGTATCATGCCAAAAAGAAAATGATATTAAGAAAGTAACTTCTGATTTTTCAATTGGAGATTCACTTCTTAAAGTTGGTGAAAACCTTGAAATTGTGAATCTTAGTGATAGCATCTCTGCTAAATATTTCTGGGATTTTGGCGATGGCTCAACATCCGGTGAAAAAACTCCCAATCATTACTATTCTTCTCCAGGAGACTATCTTATAAAACTAAAAGTATCGGACGTTTATGGTAATTCTGACAGTACTATTCACTTCATACGAGTAGGGGAACACTTTGTATATGAAATAATAATAAATAAGCTGGTAACTCAAAAATGGTATCCTGATTTTGGGATTTGGGATGCCGACAGTCTTGGGATTAATACATTGCCTGATGTATTTTTCTCAATCGGTGAACTTAATAAACCGCCAGCTTACGAAACTGAAATAATATATAATCTTGCATCCAATAAATTACCTGTAAGCTTCACAATTCCCTATGTTAAAATTAGCCCAGATGGACCGAGCCGTTCCGGAATTTTGTTAAATGATAAAGATGGTTCGACTTTCGAAACTCTAGCATCAAACCAAATGAGTGGAGTGTCATTTTCTGATTACACCTATGACAAAATAAATCATACAGGGGAATTTAAAGTTAACTTCTATAGCTCATATACTGTAAAATATAAAATCAAATAACTGCCTGCAAAAAAACATGATTCATCTGGTAGGCTCGACTGGCATGATGTGCCGTTTGAACTAAAAACCAAAACGACGGTTTTCCTTTGAAATCTGCAAGAAGGGTTTCTTTTAATATGTTCAATCAAACCAATACCCTAATTTTCTGGCACCTTTCGTGTGGAAGCAATTCTCAGATCCTAATGCCGGAATTTTCTTTAAATTCAGGTTTAAAGATCATTCTCAAATTTATTCCTTATTATCATTATCAGTAATTCAACGCTGATCACAACCTCATAAACGTTTAGCAGGTAAAAAAATGAGGGGCGACAAGGCGAGGGGCGACAAGGCGACCTTGACCCGAAGCTCTTCAAACTCTTCAACCTCTAATCCTAAAAATTGAGGGGCGACAAGGGGAGGGGCGACAAGGCGAGTTTGACCCGAAACTCTTCAAACTCTTCAACCTCTAATCCCAAAAAATGAGGGGCGACAAGGCGAGGGGCGACAAGGCGACCTTGACCCGAAACTCTTCAAA
>CAZBZA010000082.1:0-11539 GCA_964495865.1 uncultured Lentimicrobiaceae bacterium | reverse complement strand
CCAACCTGGTAAGTTGCAAATGCTACCAGCCATGCCAGAACAGTTGTATAAACCATTGTAAATACAGCCCAGCCCCAGTTAGCTTCCCTTTTAACAGCTGCAATTACCGCTATGCACGGGAAATAAATCAGCACAAAAAGCATTAACGAAAATGCCACCAGAGGAGAGAAAACCTTTTCGCCAACTCTTGGTCCGCTTGTAAACACCTGCTGTTGTAATTTGTTCTGAAGTCCGACTGATGTTTCGTCTGCTTCCAGGTCCGACTGGTACAGAACTCCCATGGAGCCAATAAGGATTTCCTTGGCAGCCAGTCCGGTGATAATGCTTACGCCGATTTTCCAGTCGTAGCCAAGCGGAGCAATAACCGGGGTTATAAAATGTCCGATTTGCCCGATGTAGGATTTCTCCATCCGCTCCGACTCGCGTTCAATAACCAGTTTGTTAATTTCTAATTCTTTAGCGCTTTCAGACATTGTGTTATCATTTTCAATATTCACTATGGCTGCATCATATTTCATTGCGCTTTCGCTGTTGCGCGGAAAATAACCCAGTGCCCATATCAGGATTGAGGCAAAAAGGATGATAGTACCCATTTTGGTAAGATACTGCACACTTTTGTTCCACATATGGATACTTGTGTTGCGGAGTGTAGGCATGCGGTAAGGCGGCAGTTCCATCACAAAAGGAACATCGGCTTTTTTGAAGAATATCTTTTTGAAAATCAGAGCCATCAGTATCGCCAGCAGCACACCAATAATGTAAATGGAGAGCAGCACCAATCCCTGCCTGACAGGGAAAAACGCTGATATAAGCAACACATAAACCGGTAACCGCGCACTGCACGACATAAACGGAATAATAAGCATGGTTAGCAAACGATCCTTGCGGTTTTCGAGTGTTCGCGTAGCCATTACCGCCGGCACGTTGCAACCAAAACCCATCAGCAAAGGAATAAACGATTTGCCGTGCAATCCGATTTTATGCATTAGGCGGTCCATGATAAAAGCTGCGCGGGCCATGTAGCCGGTATCTTCCATTAACGAAATGCAGAAGAATAGAATGAGGATATTGGGAAGAAACACAATAACACCTCCTACGCCACCAATGATTCCGTCAATAATCAAATCATGCAGCGCGCCAACAGGCATCGTATCACTTATGGAGTTGCTCAGCCAGCCGAGTCCTGCATCAATCCAGTCCATCGGATAGCTGCCCAAAGTAAACGTAACCTGGAACATGGCCCACATAAAAAACAGGAATACAGGAAATCCTAACCATTTGTGCGTTAATACCGAATCGGCATCGTGGCCTACTTTCCTTTTTTTCTCCGGGGCGAGGTGATAGGTTTCTTTAAGAGCTCCTTTGATAAAAGCGTATTTCGCATCGGTAAGAATGGTTTCCGTTTTTTCGTTATATCCCTTTTCCAGACGGTTTTGTTCCCGTTTGGCGGTATTAATAATGGTTGTAGTATTCGGGATTTCTGCTAGCGAAATAAAAGTATGCGAATCGTTTTCGAGTAGTTTTATAGCCAGGTAAAGAGAGTGATAGCGATCGGTAAGTGTTTTATCCTGCTCAATCAGTTTGGTGAGTTTATCCAGGGATAGGTTGATATCCGCTCCATAACTGATGTGAACATGCCGGGTTGATTCTTCATTATCGAGGTAAACATCAATTACTTTTTGCAACAGTTCGTCAATGCCTTTTCCTTTCGAAGCCACGCAGGGAACGATAGGAATACCAATCATTTTGCCCAGCATTTTATGGTCGAATTGGTCGCCTTTGTTTTCGAGTTCATCGTACATATTAAGTGCAATCACCACTTTTATATCCATGTCGATGAGCTGGGTAGTGAGGTAGAGGTTGCGTTCGATATTGGAAGCATCAATCACATTGATCACCACATCGGGCATTTCGTCGGTAAGGTGATGGCGTACGAACAATTCTTCGGGCGAATATTCCGAAATGGAATACGTACCCGGCAGATCAGTGACAAAAAGGGTATGATCGTTTTTTTTAAGGCGTGCTGTTTTTAAATCAACAGTTACGCCGCCATAATTACCAACGCGCTCGTGTTTGCCGGTGGCATAGTTAAAAAGCGTGGTTTTTCCGCAATTCGGGTTTCCGACCAGGGCCACATGTATATGCTGGCTTTTCTCGCGGAATATTTGCGGAACCGTTTCGAGGCGATGAGTTCCGTTATAAAATTTCTCTTCCTGCCCAAGGGAACCGGCAGGTAAAATCTCGATCAGTTCAGCTTCGCTCCGGCGCAGCGAAACCCGGTAACCCATCAGTTCGTATTCGGCCGGATCCTGCAAAGGTGCTTTTTTAATAGCCTTCACAAGTGTTCCCGACACGAAACCCATTTCGGTAATGCGTTTGCGGAAAGCGCCATAACCCCTCACTTTGGTGATAAAAGCAGATTCACCGTCGCGAAGTTCTGAGAGAAACCGGTCGCTTGTGGCATGGTTTACCAGTGATGTGTTTTCGTTGATTTCGATATTTGTTGTATTCAACTTGCTGCTTTTAAAAAAATTGAAATTGCTGTCACCCTTTAAAAACTGACACTTTTTTTACGCATAAATACCTTGAAATAATTTGCGATCGCGAAATTCACTTTTAAGTGAAACACTAAAAAGCAATATTAAAACGAAGTAAACCAACCAATGCGTTAGGTAATTCCGCTTCAGTTCCTGCCGGATTGATCACATATTGAACATCAGGTTGAAAGAAAAGGTTTTCGCAAATCTGCTTTTTGTAATACATTTCGATTGTAGTTTCGTTTTTCCTGATTTTATGATCAAATCCGGCACAGGCAAAAGCCAATCCCAGCGCATCATTGGGTTGTTTTTTCGAAATGCCGCAGTAGTTTAAGCCTCCGCCTAAATAATAGTGATGCGTATTAATACTGGCAGGACTTAAAGCAAGCTGCGCAAAAACACCAATGCTCTGATCGCTGCCCGATTTTTGCCAAACTGTTTGATCTGCAATAAAATAAAACCCATAGTTGTTATCAAACACTTCAGCATACACGCCGGTTTCGGGATCGGTTTCGGTGAGCCCGGAATGAAAATAATAACCTGCTTTGTAAGTTCCGGGAAGTTGAAAAAACTCTTTCGACCAGGCTAATTCGCTTAATACCAGGGTGCCGTCGTTATTGCTGAGGTGCCAGTTGGTATTATACAAGTTGTGCTCAAATGCGGTAGGGCATCCGTCGTAAACAGCTGCTGAAAGCAAAATATTATCAGTGATTTCAATTTTACTGGTGATTCCCAGGGCGGTGAGAGGGAAAATGGGTGCCGGAATATTATCCGAAATAACCGGTGGAATCCCAAACGAACTGTTAATGAACAAGCTTCCGTTATCGGTGGCGGCAAATTCAACATTCAGGTCCTGAAGGCCGAAAGTTATTTCGAAACGTTTAAACTGATGTTTGTACCACAACTCATGTATATAAATATGATCACCTGCATCAATATTGGAGACAGTCTGAAAATCGCCAACCAGAAATTCGCTTGGCGACTTACCATGAGTTGCCGCTCCGTTAATAAAAAATTGTCCGCCTTTCCATAAGCCAGCAATTTCGGTATCGAAACCCAGTTTCAGGTTTGCCATACCCAGGTATTTTGTTCCTGTAGTAATTCCGCCAAAGATATTGGTGCAAATATCGCCGGTGTAAGATGCTTCTGTAAAAAAATAATTCATTCGCAGGGCGGGGTTTCCTTGTTCTGAGTTTACAGGAGTTTTCCTTTCCAGGCTATCGCTGAAAACTGCGGATTTTACATTGCCTGTAATTACAAGCATGAAGATGAATACAGTGTAAAAAGTTGTTTTCATAAGTCGGACAACACATTAATTACAGTGTGCAAAGTAACCTCAGTATGTTACAAGCTGCAATCGCATGTTCTGATGATTTTTTTCAATCCTTATCCCTGATAATAGGGATATGCCTTTAACCTTCAATAAGTGAATAATTAGCCGGAATAATTATCCTTTACAATTAATTCCTCAACAAAGCTTTATTCACAGTAATTGTAAGGATTACACCTAATATTAGGCAATAAACAAATATCTATATCATCAAAATATTTCACAAAATTCTTGCCTTCCGGCTAACTGAAGTCGTAATTTTACTGGCTGATAACATTTTGTTACAGATTTTTTACAACATAATCGTTAAAAATCTTAGAACCTTACTGAACTTCACCTGTTTATCACTATAGTTTTTTACTCCTCATACTACCGGTTTATTTATCTTTTTTTACTCATTTACTCACCACCACTGGTCTGATTAATTTGAAATCCGGATTAATATATCCACCCGGACTAATTCCTGCAAAAAAATACATTTTCACACTGCAATTCATGTTTTATACACTTAATACGATGTTATATGTTATACTTTGCACAGGGATCAGCCCTGATCACCGAAGAAGAAGTTGCTGAAAACAGAGTAGAACTGAATAGTTTCTACAATGCTTTAGCCGAAGACAAAACTCCTGCGAAAATCACTTTCTCAAACGGGGAATTATCCTCAGTCAACATTCTTGTAAACGGAGCCACACCCGACGACACACCGGTTCCGTTTTCGCCAATCGGACCGGGAAAACCTTTAACTATTATAATCAGCGAGGTTTATACCGGCAAGTACCCCGATGCGGGTTTCCTGGGGGCGAAGAAAGACCTGCTGGTTACATCAGCAGTTAAAAGTATTGCATCCTTTGATGCAAAACCCAGGGCTATCAATTTCCTGAAGGACAAGGTAAAACCAAACAGCCGTATTCTCAGGCCTGGTGCTACTGAACAGGGTACGCCGGTTGTGTTTTATTCGCCTGCATTGATGGAAAACTCGCTCACTCTCGACCTGTCAATTGTTTTCGACCAGTTTCCCAAAGAAATTTTCACAACGGTGGGCAAGGCATTTGAATCAGCAGCAGGAATACCCATATTTATAACAGCAAGCGTTTACCTGCTGGCTGCCGGTGCAATATCAAAACTAGTAGGGCAGGCAGGCGAAGCGCTGTTTGATGGCAAGCCATGCTTTTCGGCATCGGAACCTCTCAATATTTACTGGCCGGGCACTGTGCCTTTACAACCGGGCTATGCCGTGATAACCGATGGCAATGCCGACAGAATAAGCGAAGATTTCAGGAAGAATTATCAGCTCAATAACAAAGGGCAACTTGTTGACAGAAACGGGAATAAATACAGCGGCGAAATTCCGTACATCGTAATCAGTATTGATGGCTCAGAACATGAGGAACTTGAAAACTTTTCGCCAACTGCAGCCAGTACAGCAGTTTTATCCCGATTTTACGGTGTAAAAGACGGACAATCGGAACCTATCGGTTTGCTGGTTGATGCCATTAAAGTATATAACGATATGCGCTTCAGGGAGGATATTGACCGCCTCGATCGTGAAATAGCCAATACCACCGATTCAGCGAAGCTTATTATACTGAAGAATAAACGCAACGCTATTGCTAAAAATATACTCACTGATCTGATGAAACCGGCTAAATAACTTTGTAAAAAAACAGGATTCCGTTTGAGCCGAATCTTTGATTGTAGTACCATAAAAATCCAAATCAATGATTTAACCAAAAACCAGCAACACAATGTGGACAAGACTTAGTATAGCATTAAAAAAAATAATTACCCTTGAATATTCTCCCCGTTATTCGAGGCTGGCGGGTGATCTTACGTGCTACAAACCTTTGCTCGAAAAGCGGATCACCGAATCACCCGATCCCAATGCGGAATGGGCCACACAGGCAAAGGCCCTGGTTAAAGAGTCGGAGAAATATTTAAATGAAAATAAAATTGATGAAGCCTGGAAGAGTTTTCATACCGCCAAACGTTTGGAAGTGTATGGTATGAATGACCATGAACGGCTGGCTTTAGCCAAATCGCTTTTCCGTGAGGCTGAAAAACTTAACGAATGGCGCCGTGAAGCTATCATTAACCTGTTGGGTAAGGCCAAAGAGGGGGTTACGGCAACACCATCAGCTGAAGCGCTTATTCAGGCCATAGACCTGAAAGACGAGGCATACAACAACTTGTATTACCAGAACAGGCTTTCGCGGAATCAATTCTGGTTGCTATCGGGATTGCTTTTTCTGGTAATCACCGGCATTGTAATTTTCTTTGGTGTGGTAATCAATGAAAAGGGAAGCCGCTATGCTTCAGAGATGAGCCTCACCGATTATATCATTGGGGTACTGCTTTTCGGACTTCTGGGAGCATTAACGAGTGCTATACTTTCAACGCGTCACGCTTCCCGGTCATCACGCATCAGCGAAATAGGCAGCAGCCAGGTTATTACAATGAGCAAGATTTTTATCGGAGCAGGATTTTCAATTTTTATCTTTCTGTTGCTTCGTTCGTCGGTGGCTGACAGCATTAAGCTTTTCAGTTTCACCATTTCGACACCCTTCGATTATTTTGCCATTGCCTTTGCATCAGGTTTCACTGAGCGGCTGGCTCAAAAATCGATTGAATTACTGATAGGAAAAGATAAACCGGCAGAAAAGGGAAAAACCGGCAGTACAGACGCCGGTTAAAGTAGATTTTTCAAAAAAAAGTTTTCAGAAATAAAATCCTAATCTGAAACCTGCATCCAGCAGGGTGCCCGAATACCCGTAATCGACCCATGAGTCATTATACCAGGTATCGAAACCCTCGGTGCGGTTGTTGTGGCTGATGCGTATTCCAGGGCCTGAATATACATCAAGGTAAGCACTTTGTCCGATTAGCCATTGATAGCCGAGGTGAAAATTTCCGCCGACTTTTAACAGCCGGGTCTCAATTTCACCTTCGGAAATGCCATAATATGTTACTCCGTTTTCTTCGTAATACTCGCCATATTGCCGGGTATCAACAATTGAAAAATACTGGGCCATAGCGCCATACTGAACATAAAATCCTTCGGGGTCCATGCTTTCGGGCTTCAGGTATATTTTGTGTTTAACATCCAGTCCAACACCTTTCAATGATTCAAAATCATGGCCGTACCTGCTACCGGTAACCCAAAAAACCTGGGGCGAAATAATGAGCCACTGGCTCGAAGTTTTTGAAATACTGAAATCAATATCCATTCGTAAGCCTCCCGAAATGGTATATTGAGGCACAAAACCAATACCCGTTTGCTTATTGAAAACATTCTCTTCCTGAGCCTGGCTGACGAATGAAAATAAGGACAGAACAATCAGAAGAATATAAAATCTATTCATGGTTAAGGCTGTATTTGAATTGTACTGATTTTTTGAAAACCGCCTGTAACCTGCTGATACTGATGCAAGCCATCGGATCCGATTACGATAATACGTCCTTGCTGGTATATAACATCCCTGGCATCAATATCGCTGAAGTAACCTATCTCTACAGGATTTTTCTTATCCGAAACGTCAAGCACGCGAAGTCCTTTATCGCAAACATACAGTGTATCGTTATGAATATCAAGCCCCAGCGGACTGGCCAGGTTATATGTTTTAACCAGCAGCGGTGAATTCAGGTTGCTTATGTTTACAATCTGTAATTCGTTCATCCCATTGAAACAACGTTGGTTTGCTGTATTAAGCGTAATGTATGCATAACCGTTTTCAGCAACCACCGGGTCGCAGGAGCGGATATGCTGAAAGTAAGTCGTTTGTTGTGGATTAGCCGGATTACTGATATCGAAAACAAACATTCCGGTTTCGGTACCTAACAGCAGCGAGTTTTCGTAAGGGAAAATGGTTTCGGTATAAACACCAAGTGATTTATCCGCAACATTCTTAGGATGTTCAACATCGGTTATGCTTATAGTGTGAAGCGATGATTGATCAACCGTATACAGGTAATCGCCGGCAATGGTAAACCTCGCCAGTGAGCCACCTTGTCCGGAGACATCATTACCTCCTATATCGCTCTTCTCGCTGTATGAACAAGCTGTTGTAACCACAGCTATGGCTGCAAAAAGCAAAAATATTCTGATCTTTTTCATAGCTCTCACGAATTAGCTTTTCTTTTTATATGCGACTAAAACTCCATCTTTCGGCCTGAACTTATTCAGGGAATAGGGCGACCAATATCCGTCGGGCGACTCAATTTCAGGAAAAATGCCTTCCAGTCTTTCGGTAATTTGCACGGTTTCAAAATTATCGGCAGTTTTCAATGCAATCAGGTCGATGGCATTATCTGCATAAAGCACATTGTTTTTCACAGCCATATCAATACAACCATCGATATGAAGAAAAGCAACATTTAGAGGCGCCGCAGCATTGCTGTTATCGATGATGTGAATCCCTTTATATTTCTCGTTCACAAGGATATATTTATCATAGAGATAAATTTTACCCGGATCGCGCAGTGGCTGGGGCGCTTCAAGTTTCACAGCTCTTTCCATTTCGGATCTTTGCATGAAAACAGGTGTATAATCACCATAATACACCGGATCAGAAGCGGAGAGCAATATTCCTGTGCCAACGCACAGAAGGGTGAATAAAAGGGAGAAAAGAGGTTTTTTCATTCTTTTTTGGGGGTTAGGATTATCGATGAGGATGAAGTGTTGCATAACTTATTTATCAGCCATGTTTTCCATACTAATACTAAAATAATAGTTATCTATTTCTGTTGTATTCCGCCTGAAGCTTGTATTAAAATCTTCAGTGAAATTTTCAAAGTTCCACGCCTGTTTGTCATTATATGGGTTTAGTTTATACGATTGTAAAAAATCTTTTTTGAATACCAGTGTTTTATTCAAATCATTGATTCTTACTATTATACTGTCATAGGCACTTAATAATAAATCTTCTGGCAATTGATTTAAATTTTCAGACGCATAAATATCATCCATTTTCACAATTGTGTCAATATGAGCACTTCGGGTATATCCATTAGCCTTTTTTGTTGGATATAATTCACAATCAATTGTGTACTTAGTTTCATTTTTAATTGATATCCACATGACATGTTTTTCTTTTTTACACGAGAACATCAGGTATAGCAACCCAAGCAAAATAAGAAAGTTAAATTTTCGAGTCATAGTATCTTTCTTTTAATGTTGATACGTCTTTGGGAGATAGTTAAGATTAGAGTTAAGAGAGTATTTATGTCATAAAGGAGGTTCATGAGTGGGTTACACGTTAAATTAAATCCGGGTTTTGTCGCACTGATTATCATCGAAAGGTATTCGCAATTAAATAAAAGTTGCATGTGAGCAGAACTTGCGTGTAGCACCTGTTAAGTCAACTGAACCCATCAATACTACACGCCAAATGCCTTTTACCCTGAAGGCAAAAGAAAAATATTTAAATTTCGAAAAACAATAAACTAATCCTTAACACAGCGAACTGAGAATCCATATTGCTTATGGAAATTAGCACGGAAAATTTCGGCTACGTTGTAGTGCAGGTAACGATACCAGGAGTAATCAGGGTTGTATGCGGAGCTGGTCCACCAAAAACCATCGTAGCCAAGGTTAATGAACGAACCATCAGTATATTCCCGCCGACCTGTCGGAAGGGCGGTAAAACCACTTTCGTTGGATGCCCCGGTATTCGGACTTTTCCAGTGTTTGGTGGTTGTTTCTTTCAGCTTTCCACCTGCCACATTTTCATTTCCAAGAAAAGTTGATAACTCCAACCAATCGGCATCAGTAGCCACATGCCAGCCTGTTGGAGCAATATTCCGGCTGTCGGATACTGCAAACCAATTATACAACCTGCCAAACGTAGCAATCTTGTCTTTATCCGATGTGTTTTCATAGGTGCAACAGGCGGCTTTTGTCAGGTTTTTCCAATTCGTATTGCCTGTTACTGTAGGGATTGAATCGCCATTGCGATATTTGGTAGTGCGCAGGTTTTCGGCCATCCATATTTGTGATCCGATAGCAATGGTTTTATAGTTGTTTCCTTCAACATCAGTAAGGATACCGTACGTTAAAACCGGATTAAATATTGCACTGCTTACTCCACCGGGCAACACATTGATTTTAACAGTTTTACTTGCAGTATCGTATGTGGCTATGTCTATTGGCGTGAAATATACTTTCAACTCCTGGTTTTCACCAACATTGAGTTTGGTTCCGCTTGCAGGAATGTAAACATAAGTACCCGGAACATTGGCTGTGGCATTTAATTGTGTATTGCTGAGTAAGTCACCGAAAGTTATATCTGCCGGATTTTCCCAGGTAATCAGCGGGATTTTCTTTGTTGCTGAATCGTCTTTTTTACATCCTATAACCGTTGCAGCAGCAAGGGAAACGAATAATAAAAATGTTTTTACTTTTTCTGATTTTATCATCCTGATGTGTTTAAGTCAATCACATTACTGCATTTATAACAAGCTTACTATCAATTTAATATCAAAATATTTTAAGTGCCCTATCAAAAAAGCTAATGATAAAATCCTGTTTTTAAAAAATTCAGATATCATTTTCAATGAAACTCAAGTTACTTTACCCCCTCAAAAGTAAAGGTTAAATGACTTGGTTTGACTATCTGCATCAAATCATCTGGAAATCAAACCTTTTTCAGCAATTACTATTCAAGCTCGTGTATTGAGGTAAAAGCAGGATTTACATCGGATAAGTATCAAGGTTTATTTCAATTCACAAATTTGAATCCCGCCTTGCTATGTGTATGTGGCGAAACTTCGAACCTCATTTTCAGTGAGGATTATTCAAACTCAATTAAACGAAAAGCTTTACCTTCGCAGCCCAAAAATTAAAGTTAAAAAGAACATTTTATGAAAGACATCAGCTACGCATTAGGCTTAAGCATTGCAAGCAATTTGAAAAGTTCGGGTGTAGAAGCACTTGACATCGAACATTTTACAAATGGGCTGAATGCTATATTGAACAACGAAGAAATCCGTATGTCACCCGACGAGGTGAACAAAATATTGGGAGATTTTTTCGAAGGAATGCAGAAAGAAGCAGAAGTGAAAAACAACGAACATGGCAACTCGTTTCTGGCAGATAACAAGAAACAACCCGGAGTAATCGAACTGCCGAGCGGATTACAGTATTCGGTTATCAATGAAGGAACAGGTGCAAAAGCCACTGCAAAAAACCAGGTTAAAGTTCATTACACAGGAACTCTGATTGACGGAACTGTTTTCGACAGCTCAGTTGCCCGTGGCGAACCGGCTACATTTGGTGTTACACAGGTAATTTCAGGCTGGGTCGAAGGTTTGCAGTTAATGTCGAAAGGCGCAAAATACAAATTCTTTATCCCTTCGAACCTTGCATACGGAGCGCAGGGTGCCGGAAAAGTTATCGGACCACATGCAACTTTGATATTTGAAGTGGAATTGCTGGAGATTATGTAATTGAAACTCATAACAAACAAAAACCGCCGGGAGTAAACTTCAGGCGGTTTTTTTGTGCACAACCCCATTGACTACAGGTAAGCTGGTACTTGCTTCTCATATACTACTCTTATCATCTATTAGTAATGTAAGTTATCTTATTTTACTAATATAAGAATGGCAAATTAAAAACTTATTCCGGCGAGGAAATGGTTTACTAAAAATATAAGTATAGGTTTCCCCTGCTAAA
>CAZBZA010000081.1:0-11581 GCA_964495865.1 uncultured Lentimicrobiaceae bacterium | reverse complement strand
TGGTTGTTGATCCGCTTATAACCTACCGTGTTGATATACATACTATTCCGCCAGTAGCCATTGACACCTTACAGATAACACCCGGCAAACATACGGTTGTTGCAGCCAATGCTCCACAGGGTTACCTTCAACTTAAAATGGCAGGCAGCAGCAATGCCTCCAAAGGATTGCAAAGTATCATACGCAAAAACGGTAGCAACCAAACCCTGAATGTTCAGGTTTTTGGCGAAACCAAAAAATACATAACCGGGAAATACGATCTCGAAGTCCTTTCACTTCCGCGTATTACACTGAAAGACATTGACATAAGTCAAAGCCATACAACTACCATCGAAATACCTGAGCCTGGTATTGCTGTGATCAGGAAAACATTCATGGGTTACGGAACCTTGTTGCTCAGCGATAAGAATAAACTCACCCGTATCTACGAGCTCAATGATAATCTCACACTCGAAACGCTTTACCTGCAACCTGGCAGTTACCGGATTGTGTTCAGACCAAAAAATTCGCGCGCAACACTTTATTCTGTTGAGCAAAGTTTTATAATTGAATCGGGTAAAACCACCGATATACAGATGTACAAACAATAAGCATATAAACGAAAATCAGAAATTCACTGCAAAAGCAATCCCTATGACAATGTTTACTTCCACTGAACAAAAAGATACCCGCTCAGGATTCGGAGCTGCCTTACTTCAACTCGGACGCTCCAACCCCAATGTTGTTGCACTTTGTGCCGACCTTATCGGATCACTGAAAATGGATGCTTTTGCGAAAGAATTTCCTGAACGTTTTTTCCAGGCGGGTATTGCCGAAGCGAATATGATTGGAGTTGCAGCGGGATTGGCTATCGGTGGAAAAATTCCTTTTACAGGCACATTTGCAAATTTCAGTACAGCAAGAGTTTATGATCAGATCCGCCAATCAGTAGCTTATTCAAATACGAACGTAAAAATATGCGCTTCCCATGCCGGACTTACACTGGGCGAAGACGGGGCAACGCATCAGACTATGGAAGACATCGGGCTCATGAAGATGCTACCCAATTTAACAGTTATAAATCCATGCGATTATAACCAAACTTTTGCTGCCACCCTCGCCATTGCTGATCATGTTGGCCCGGTTTACCTGCGTTTCGGCAGACCAAAAGTTGCAAATTTCATGCCGGTGGCTCAACCGTTCGAAATCGGGAAAGCAATTTTACTTACGCCTGGCAAAGATGTAACTATCATAGCTACAGGGCATATGGTCTGGCATGCCCTGCAGGCTGGCATTGCACTCAAAGAAAAAGGTATCGAAGCTGAAATTATTAATATCCATACCATTAAACCTTTGGATAAAGAGGCAGTCTTACAATCTGTTAAAAAAACCGGTTGCGTTGTAACTGCGGAGGAACACCTTATGAACGGAGGCCTCGGCGACAGTATAGCCCAGCTTTTAGCTCTTAACCTGCCTGCACCAATGGAGATGGTAGCTGTTGACGATAAATTCGGCGAAAGTGCCACACCCGAGGAACTGCTTGTAAAATACGGACTTGATGTTCCGCATATTATCGAAGCTGCCCTTAAGGCCATTAGCCGTAAAAGCTGAGTGCAAAAGGTCTGAATTTTATCCTGAATTTATACTCCAGGCTACAATTCTGTTCTAAAAAGCGGAGCGCAAAGTTATATAACCGGAATTTTAACGTATTTAAATCGTTCGATGCTGTTAAAAGCTTTGCGTACTACCCATGCCTGAATACTCTGATAAAGAATTAATTGAATTATTCCATACTGCTGACAGAAAGCATTATGCGTTTAATCTTTTGGTCCGTAAATACCGCGAAAAGATTTATTATTTCGTGCGTCGGATGGTTGTAACCCATGATGATGCTGACGATGTGGTACAGAATATTTTTATAAAAGTGTGGAATAACCTTGATTCCTTCCGCGAAGACTCGAAATTCTACACCTGGCTCTACCGAATTGCAGTAAATGAGTCGCTTAGTTTCCTAAAAAGTAAAAAGCTCCACTCCTTCCTATCATTATCGTCACCCGAAGCTTCGCTGATCCGGGCTGTGCGCGACGATAACTTTTTTGATGGAACTGAGATCCAACGTCGTTTGCGCGAAGCCATAATAAGACTTCCTAAAAAACAACAAGCTGTATTTAACATGAGGTATTATGATGACATGAGCTACGACCAGATATCGGAAGTACTCGGCACATCAGTTGGAGCGCTGAAAGCATCCTACCATTTCGCTGTAAAAAAAATTGAACAATCAGTTACAGGAATTTAAACTTTACTGTTTTTAATCAGTCATATACTCGTTATGAAAACAAAACATATCATATCAGAACCAGACCAGGAAATGGACAAGCTTTCGCCTAGCCTCGAATCGCTGAGGAAAGAAGAAAGTGGATACAAAGTTCCGGATGGATATTTTGATACTCTGAATCCACGAATAATTGACAGGATAACAGAAAAGGAAAATATAGTTTCGTCGAAATCGGGAATTCTTGTTTTCAGGAAACCTGTAATTTGGGCGCCAGTCGTGGCCGTTGCAGTTGCAGCTGTGCTATTTATATTCATTATTCCCGCAAAAAACAATCAGATCATACCTGCATACGATGAAGTGGCTGATATTAATATGGCTTACGATGCTTCATATGCCGAAGAAGTACTTTTAGCTGAAAGCTACAGCCACGACAAAGAAATCGAAGTAGCTGTTAATACCATTCCCGAAACAACTTCAATAAACGAAAATAGTGATCTTACTGAAGACGAAATTGAAGAATACCTGAAAGATCAGGATATAGAAATTGAAATAATCACTGAATACTAATACTAAAAAGAATGAAACCACAAATCACAAAATCTCCTTTTACAATTCTGATTTTTATTACGGCATTTCTGATAACTGTCAACACAGCAACCGCACAGCAGGAAAGGCACAGATACGGCCAGCAAGGGAATACCAAGTACGAAAAGATTGAAGCTCAGCGCATTGCGTTTATAACCCAGGAACTCAATCTTACGCCTGATGAAGCTAAAGTTTTCTGGCCTGTATATAATGAATACGATGCCAAACGTCATGAACTTAAAAAGGCTTTTAAAAACAATGAAAACCTACACAAGCCTGACATCGAAAAACTGACAGAGAAAGAAGCTTCACAGATACTTGACAATCAAATTATTGAAGCTCAGAAATTACTGGATCTGAGAAAAGAGTATCATACAAAGTTCAAATCAGTTCTGCCTGCTGTTAAAGTATTGCAACTGTACGATGCCGAGCGCGAATTTCAGAAAATGCTGATCGAAAGATTAAGACAACACAAGCAAAATGTAAAATCCCCATCAGAAAAATAAACTTCACACTTTTACAAAAAAAAGAAGGTTACCGGAAACAGGCAACCTTCTTTTTTTTATCCGGGAATTACCCGTTCACCATTCAATTTTTATCCATTCATCGAAACGAGAAATTCCTCATTTGTTTGAGTAAACTTCATTTTATCTTTTAGGAAATCCATTGCTTCAATCGGATTCATATCCGCGAGGTGATTACGCAGCACCCATAAGCGCTGTAAAACATCTTTTTCGAGCAGAAGATCATCACGACGTGTACTGGAAGCAACAATATCAACAGCAGGGAAAATACGTTTATTGGAAAGCTTACGATCGAGCTGAAGTTCCATATTACCGGTACCTTTAAATTCCTCAAAGATAACTTCGTCCATACGCGAACCGGTTTCGGTTAATGCCGTTGCAATGATGGTAAGAGAACCTCCGTTTTCAATCTGACGGGCAGCACCAAAAAAGCGTTTTGGTTTCTGTAGCGCGTTAGCTTCAACTCCACCCGATAGAACTTTTCCCGAAGCCGGAGCCACTGTATTGTATGCTCTGGCAAGTCGTGTAATGGAGTCGAGCAGGATTACAACATCGTGTCCGCATTCGGTTAAACGTTTGGCTTTTTCTAAAACGAGGTTGGCAATGCGTACATGGCGGTCGGCAGGTTCATCAAAAGTTGACGAAATAACTTCAGCCTTTACGTTACGCGCCATATCTGTGACTTCCTCAGGGCGCTCGTCAATTAATAAAACGATGAGGTAAGCTTCCGGATGATTATATGCGATTGCGTTGGCAATTTCTTTAAGTAACACCGTTTTACCGGTTTTTGGCTGAGCTACAATAAGTCCGCGCTGTCCTTTACCAATAGGGCTGAAAAGGTCGATGATACGTGTACTCAGGCTTGAGCCAGGATGTCCGGTAAGTTTGAATTTCTTTTCAGGAAATAAGGGTGTAAGGTAATCGAAGGGAATACGGTCGCGGATTTCCTCAGGCAATTTACCGTTGATTGTTTCTACTTTTACAAGAGGGAAATACTTTTCACCTTCTTTTGGTGGCCTGATGGTACCTTTTACGGTATCACCGGTTTTAAGTCCAAAAAGTTTTATCTGTGATTGCGAAACGTAAACATCATCGGGCGAACTCAGGTAGTTATAATCAGAAGAGCGCAGGAATCCATATCCGTCGGGCATCATTTCCAGAACGCCTTCGCAGGAAACTATTCCTTCAAATTCCCATGAAAAATCTTCACGTACCGGCTGTTGCGGTTGCTGACGACGGTCGTTTCCCCGGTCGGTGATGCGGTCATTACGGTCGTTGCGCCCATAACGTTGCATATCACGGTTTATATCGTTCGGACGTTGCTGATCTACACGTACGTTTCCGTTTGGATCAGTTTCAGTTTCTGTATCTTCCCTCGAAACCATTTCGTGGGTATTCAAAATCTCAACATCAGGTTCTTTAAAATCAAATGCCGGAATAAATTCATCAGGGATAACAACTTTCTCTTCAATAATGGCAGCATCGTCTTCCCTGACAGCAGCCCTGGGAGTAGGTTTCCAGTCATTATTCCTGACTGGTCTTTCTTCACGCACCGGGGTTGTAGTCTCTTCGCCATTTGCTGGAGGAGTTGTTCTGTCATCGTCTCTGTCCTGGGGACGGCGGCCACGGCGGCGACGTTCGTGAAACTCCTGCATTTCCCATGCGGGAACATTTGAAGAAGCAGGCCGCTCGAATGACTTTTCCGATGGAGTATCGTCGTCACTTTTATTGAAATCTCTGTTGTAAGGCCTGCTCGATTCGTAAGGACGACGTGGCAAAACACCCGGCTCTGCAGGTTTTACCACTTCTTTGGGGATATCAGCAACAGCTGCTATATCTTTAGGTACAGCAGGCATTTCTGGTTTTGCATCAGGCTCTTTGATCTCGGGCTCTTTTGTTGCAGATGCTAAAACGGGCGGTACATCCACCTTCGTTTTTAGATCGGTTTTTCGCACATCCTTAATTTTATCGAGCGGAATTCGCTGTCGGGGGCCTTTCTGTGGAAAAACCCGGGCCTTCTTTTCAGCCTCCAGAATATCAGGAGTAGGATTTGCAGCCTGGTGATCAAGAATGATGTAAACCAGGTCTTGTTTTTTCATTGTTTCGCTTTTGCGGATGTTAAACTGCTTTGCGATGTCGCGCAATTCATTTAGCAGCTTACCTTCGAGTTCGCTTTTATCGTACATGCGAATGGGGTTGATTGGACGAATAAATGGGAGTTTAAATCGTATGAATTAAAATTATACTTATCATTAGAAAACCTGAAGTAGGGATGTTGAATAATTACCGCGAAGATTCAGGAAAATTCAGAGTGGATTGTACTAAAACTGTGCAAATATATAAATGTTTTTTGGATTTGATTCTATTGTTGACAATTTCTTATGAAACATTGTGAAAAAAAGTTTTTTCACTTAAAACTGTCAATAACGAACCATTGTTGCATAATTTAGCAGCTCATAATTTTTCTCTTTTCACCCTATGGTTTCTATACAACTCACCGACACATTCAGACATAAAGGATTACGTAAAAAGCTTATCGACCTGCTCCGCACAAAGGGAATAAAGGATGAAAATGTACTCAATGCAATTAATACAATACCCCGTCATTTCTTTTTTGATTCATCGTTTCTTGAGTTTGCATACGAAGACAAGGCTTTCCCAATAGGATCCGGACAAACAATTTCGCAACCTTACACCGTTGCTTTTCAGAGTGAACTCCTGCAACTTGAAAAAGGAATGCGCGTGCTCGAAGTCGGAACCGGTTCGGGCTACCAGGCCAGCATATTGGCTGAAATGGGAGCCCGGGTATTTACAATCGAGAGACAAAAACTTTTATATGATACTTTAAAAGCATTAAATCCGCCTCTCAATTACCGAATAAGGTTATTTTATGGCGATGGTTACGCAGGACTGCCTGCCCATGCACCTTTCGACAGGATTCTGATAACAGCAGCAGCGCCATATATTCCTCAGGCACTGATAAATCAATTAAAACCCGGCGGAATACTGGTAGTACCGGTTGGTGAATCTGATATTCAAATTATGACACGAATTATTAAAATATCAGAAACCGAAGTGAAAACAGAAACACATGGCACTTTCCGATTTGTTCCTATGCTAACGGATAAGGCACAGGATGTTTAAATAAGGGTTTGTGGATTTGGGGTTAAGAAATGCTGACAAACTGTTTTTTGAGGTACAATTTGTAGAGTGAAAAATTTTTAGTGGCACTTATTTTACCGTAACCATAATCTTATCAGCAATATACAGCGCTGAAGTTATAGTAGAAAGATCGGTAAACAATTCGCCTGATTTTCCTGAGTAATGACTGTGGCCTAGTGGTTTCATTTCAACTTTTGAACCTGGATTATCCAGATCAACTACAGCGGAATAAACAACAGCAGGTTGGCACGATGTTTTGTAATCCAAATCATCGGGATAGAGACTGTTGGTCCAAAACTCATTAAAGTCCCACGGTTGATTGATCTCAAACAGAATTTTTACTTTTCCGTTTAACAAATTATCCGGTTTGGTTAAAAGTTTGAAGCTACCTTCGGGAGTTGCTCCTGAGTATGCATCGGGTACTTTATTCCGGGGTGTTGGCAACAGCAACCCATTATCTGCAATTACCCCTCTTTTATGAGCCCAATACGGTATAGCTGCAGGCCTTCTAACTTCACCGGGTTTCCATTTACCATCCGAATTATCGCCATACTTAAAAATTCCCTGACCTATAGCGCTGGTAACAAAAAGGGTTTGAATATATGCTCCGTTAGTATCTTCAAGCCAAATAGCAAAAGTGGGATGGTTATGCGATTTACCTTTCCGCATTTCAATCTCAAAAGTTCTGCCGGCTCCTCCTGTATTGCTGGTAATCAAAACAATACTGTCTGCCTTACGGGATTTAGAACTTTTGCCTTCGCTCCCCGATTTACAGGATGAAACGAAACTAAAAGCAAAACTACCCAAAATGATTGCTGTAAATATATACTTTGTCATGGAGGCTAAAAGATTAAAGTTCAACAATAATTCCGATGGTTGGGAGAACAGTGCCAGATTCGCTGGGCAGATATTTGAGCTCGTAATTTAGCGGGTCTTTTATAACAGGCTGTCCATTTTCGTCACGCACCTGAACAAGTTCATCTGGTTGTTGAGCCTTGAAATTGTAAAGATTCTGAATATCGAGGTAAAGGTTCAACGACCATTTTTTAAAGTAGTATTCTTTATCAACCCTTAGGTCGAGCTGGTGAAAAACACCAAGTCGTTGCGTATTAAATGCATTGTAATCAAGATAACCACGGCCTTTGGCATCCCAGGCTTCGATGAGCGATGAGCGTTCGAAATCATAAGGAGTGTAAGGAGCACCTCCAACAAAACGCCATTTAACACCAATTTCCCAATTCCTTTTCAAGCTTGCGAGTGCCGAAACATTCAGAATATTCCTGTTGTCCCAGGCAGAAGGGATAAATTCGCCAACCTTATCCTCAAATGATGACCTTACCCAGGTATAGGAAACTGTTGCATCAATATTCCGTGTAAGTTTCTCGCGAAAATACAATTCAGCACCCCAGGCTTTACCTTTGGATATCGGAATTACACCCTCATCACCGGCTACTCCAAAATCAGCACCTTTACTGGCCAGAGAGATAGAATCGCGTAACGAAAAAGGATAGTAATTATAGAATTTATAGAAACCTTCCAAGGTAATTTTTGACTGATCGTTTCGCCTGTAATCAATTCCGGCAACAATATGATCGGCCTGTATGTATCTCAATCCATTTGTTTTATTAAGCAATTCGCCGTCAGGCAACCTATAGCCCATTGTTGTGTATGCCGGGAGTTGAAAATACCTTCCGGTATTAAAATTGAGGGCAAGTTTTGGTGTTAATGAATAGGATGCTGAAAACCTTGGCGATATCTGCTTTAATAGGTTCGACATATCCGATGAATAATTGTTTGCGTCGGAACGTACTCCCAAAGAAAGCAAAAGTCTCTCATCAAAAATGCTTTTACTAACCTGACCGAAAATATTCCACTTAAATAAGTTAAGATCCGAAGAATAATTGATTTCGGTAATTGTATCTTCACCAGCGGGAATAAAAACCTGCTGTAACGTGCTATTTTGATATTTGGCATATTCAGCACCAGCACCATAGGATATTTTGTAGCCGCCGGTTCGCAATACTTCTTCATACCTTATTTTATTTTCAATTTCATATGATGAATAGTCTAAGGTTTTATTCTCAGGAATATTTTCATCATTATTAAGATATTTATAAGCCTCATTGTAAAGCATATTGCGGCTGATAACCCATGTACCGTATGAATTATCGCGATAGTGACGGTAATTGGCACCGATTGCATAATTCCACTGATTATTAACAGGCAGATAATCAAGTATATACTGCTGTTCTTCAGTTGGATTTTTTAACCCTGTATTGAGTTTAAAATTATCGAGTGCACCTATACTTATAATGGTAAGTTCGTTTTTAACATTAAACTTAGTTTTAACTTTTACGGTATAATCAGTAAACGTAGGCAAAAATGGCAGGCCAATTGCACTAAAAAGAAACTGCAGATAAGACTGTCGCACCGAAACAAGCACATTTGTTTTTTCGCTCACCGGACCGTTGGCGCTCAACGCCATTTCGCTTGCGCCAAGCGTGGCTCGATAAACCATCCGATCGGGGTTTCCATCAATGAGTTTCATATCAATTACGGAACTCAATGAGTTACCACGACTTGCCGGAAAAGCCCCTGAATAAAAATCTACTTCGCGTAAAAAGTCTGTGTTAATGATTCCCACTGGTCCTCCAGAGGCACCCTGAGTTGCAAAATGGTTAAGATTAGGAATTTCGATACCATCGAGCAGGAACCTGTTTTCGGATGGCCCTCCTCCCCTGACTATAATATCATTACGAAATGAAACCGAGGATGCTACACCCGGCAAGGATTGAATTACTTTAGAAATATCACGGTTCGAACCGGGGCTTTTTTCAATTTGCGAAATACCGAGCGACTTGAGCGACACCGGACTTTCTTCAACCCGTTTAAACACGGAAGCAGTAACCTCGACGCCACTTATCTGAACCGCAACTTCTTTCATAGCAATATCTATTGATGCTGTTTTGGCGTTAGTTACAAGTATTTCTTCCGTCATTATACGTTCGAAACCCACTGATGTGGCTTCGAGTTTAACATAACCGGGATTCAGACCTTTAAACAGGAAATTTCCGTCAAAATCGCTTACAGCCCCGATTGTTGTTCCGTTAATAATAATGTTAGTAAAAGGCAGAGGCTCATTATTTTTGATATTAAAGACTCTTCCTTTTATTGAGCCGGTTTGAGCATACAATCCGACAGAAATAACAATACTTAAAATTAAAAGAGGAAGTTTTAGTCGCATATACAGATTGTTTAATCTATTTAAATTAACATTAGACAATAAATAAACACAAGATCAAAAAAAATGTTTGTCCTGAATTAAAAAAAATAGTAAGAATCGTTTATTCAGGAACTACCCAGATTTGAATCTGCATTACTTTCGTAGCTCCGGCATCAAGTGTAAAAGGTTCAGGGCTTGGATGAAGTATATCACCGGTGCCATACCATCCGTAGAAATCGCCGGTATTTAATGTATTTCCGAAATCTGTATCTTTCCAGATTTCGAGGTAATAAGTTCCAACGGGAACATTATCAAATGTAAAACTTACTATTGGCCCGAATCCTTCAGTCAGAGTTTCGGCAAAAACAACATGATTCACCCAATTGGCTTTTGATGTAAACAGCCGCACTTTCGAATTAATAAGGTCGGAATCAATCCCTGACGGGAAAGCTGCAACCCCGGTTATCTGGGATGTGGTATCATTTCTTACTACTACAAGCTGAATACTGTCATTAGCCTGATTGCCATCTTTATCAGCAACAAGAACCCTTGCGGTATAAACGCCTTCTTTGCCGGGCGCAGTCCAGCTCACAGTATCTCCAACACCGGAAATAGCCCCCCCGGTAGTTGTATAATAAAATACAAGCTCCTGATCATCAGCATCAGTAGCTACAATCTCAATCATAGCAGTTCCTCCAACTACAATTGTGTCGGGAGTTACACTAATAGACTTTATTACAGGCACATATGTTATTTTGTCATTGCAACCTACAATCAGTAAAATAATTAAGGCTGTTGCAAACAAATGAACTTGTAATCCGGAAAGAAATGATTTCATAACAAGCATTTTGAAGTATAAAGGGGTGCAAATTAACTAATTTTCAGCTAAAGTAAAACGAAAGCCTGGAATTTTAGTCCTTTTTTAACATTAATATTTTTTTATGTAGTCTATTGCCTTAATCAGGTTCAACTGTAAGCCATTTTCACCTTCGAGCCATGTAATTTTAACTCCGCTGTTCTCCATACGCCTAAACCAGGTCATTTGTCTTTTTGCAAACTGGTGAATGGCTGTGTTTAAAAGCGTAACCATCTGGTTATAGTTTACTTCATCATCTAAAAACATGGCAATATACTTATATTCAAGACCATACATTTTAAGACGATCTTTACTGATACCACTGTTTATAAGTTGCTGCACTTCTTCGACCATTCCTTCATCCAAACGCTGCATAAGCCTGGCCGTTATTCGCTGTCTTATTATTTTTCGATCAAAGCGGATTCCTAACACCGGAGTATTTTGAAAAATATTTTCATTGGGAATACTTTTTTTCTGTAGACGATATTTTTCAATCTCAAGGGCCCGGAATAACCTCTCACGATCCAGAATATCGGTTGTATTGTGAACATTCCTTGAATTGTTCAACATAGCTACAAGTTCTTCTTCCTTATACCCCGACAGTTCTGTTCTAAGCTCAGTATCAAAAGGAGCTTCAACAAAATTGTAGCCTTTTAAAACCGCTTCCAGGTACATACCTGTTCCTCCGCACATCAGAGGTGTTTTGTTCCTTTCAATAATGGATATACGTGCCGATTCAAAATCGCGCTGAAACTGAAACACATTATATTCGGTTCCCGGCTCGGCAATATCAATAAGGTGAGAGGCAACAGTAATACCATTTACTGTATAATCAGCCATATCTTTCCCTGTCCCGATATCCATTCCACGATATACCTGCCGCGAATCAGCACTCAGGATTTCGGCATCAAGTTCAATAGCGAGATTAGCCGCAAATGTAGTTTTCCCGACAGCAGTTGGGCCCAAAACTGTAA
>CAZBZA010000080.1:0-11604 GCA_964495865.1 uncultured Lentimicrobiaceae bacterium | reverse complement strand
TGATAAAACAAATGGTATTCACCTTCAAAAAAGACCATTCCATTCGGATCGTTCATCCAGCCGGAAGGAGGTGAGAAGTGAACCTGCGGACGATGTTGTTCGGCATATTGAGCCGCGGCTTCATTGGTTTTCGTACCTGTACTCTTACACGAAGAAAGAAGTAACGAGCCGGAAACAAGGATCAGAAGTAAGAAGTTTAATGTTTTCATGATTTTATATGAATTTAATTGTTTGTTATTCCATCATTTGTTTGTGCTATCCTTTGTTTAGCTGATGCCGGCAACCATAATTGAGCAAGGTTGCTTTATTTCACTTCATTAATTTCCAGCACCACACTAGCTCTTCTTGCATTTATATCAGGATTAATACCAACATTCATTAAAAAGTCGCCGGAATAAACCTGGTTTGAGTTTATAGTGGAAACCGTTCCGGGATAAAGATTAATTTCTTTGATTTTGTATTTTTTAGCAGCATCCAATCCGTTTAATTGAATTGGTCTTTCGGTGGCAGTTTCCATAAAACGGGTGCTGTGCAGATAGGTGAACATGATCGCTTTTGATTTATCATCATTTACATACGCAATGGATGCCACCGGATTTTCGTACGGACTTGCCAGCCGGTATTGTGTTCCGTGCCATACAATATCTTTAAACGAATCATAATTTTTGATGGCAGCCTGGCAGAAACTCAGTTCATCTTTACTTAAATGCTTAGCAACAATATCGAAGCCCAGTTTACCCATGCTTGCAACATCCACCCTGAATTTAATTGGTTGTTTGCCCCAATCGGTAACATGGCAATCCGTAGTAATTGACGGGAAGAAATAGGAATAATTCCATTGCTGAAAAATACGCTCAACCGGTTCGGTATTATCACTTGGCCAGAATTCAGTAAAATATTTCAGCAATTCATAATCGGCCCTTCCGCCACCACCAGAACACAACATCATGGATACCGTTGGATATTTTGCCCTGATGCGCTGTAAAACACTGTACAATCCATTCACATAATCAACGTACAGATGTGACTGAGGGATTTTGTTTTTGTTGAGATATTCAGAGTAAGCATTATAAATGACTGCGTTACAATCCCATTTGATAAAAGCCAGTTCCGGATTTTTAATGAACAGATCATCCACAATTCCAAAAACAAAATTCTGCACTTCCGGATTCGACAAATCGAGCACCAGCTGGTTGCGGTAGTATTTTTCGGGACGATCCGGCTGACGGATTACCCAATCCAGGTGTTTTTCGTACAATTCACTTTTGGGGTTTACCATTTCGGGCTCAATCCAGATGCCGAACTTTACACCTGCTGCTTTTGCTTCTTTTACCAGGTAACCGATTCCGTGCGGCAGTTTTTTTACATTCTCCTGCCAATCGCCTAAACCGGCGTCATCATTATTTCGAGGATATTTGTTGCCAAACCAGCCGTCGTCAAGTAAAAATAAATCAACACCCAAGGTTTTCGCATCTTTAAACAGGGCAGTAAGTTTAGGCTCGTCGAAATCGAAGTAAGTAGCTTCCCAATTATTCAGGAGCGTTAACCGTTCGCCCTCGCCATTTAATACACGGTATTTCCGTGCCCAGCTTTGTAATTGCCGGCTGGCCTGGCCGGTTCCATTGTTCGAAACAGTATAAATTAACGAAGGCGTTTTAAAAGATTCCCCGGCTTTCAATGTATAAGCCGATGCATAAGGATTTATGCCTGCAACGAAACGTAGCGTTTTATAGGAAGTAATTTCAAAATCCAGTTTATAGTTTCCGCTCCATGCCAGGTGACCAAGTATAACCTGCCCGCTGTTTTCTTTGGCGGGGCCATCAAATGACAGAATGAAATTAGGGGTTCCCAATAACATGGCTCTTGTGCCTAATTTTGATTCGATGGTTTTTATGCCTTGTGATAATTTCTCTTCCGAAGGCTGCATCTCCTTCAGGTATTCGCCCTGGAAGCTGGTTAAATAAAAATCTTTATTGTTGAAGAATAAGTTAGCCGACGCATATTTATTTAAAATTACATCAGCTTCTTCATTATTGGTAATTTCTGTCCAATGTTCAAATACGTTTTCGTTGTTCCAGGTTTTATAATACAATTCAACATTTAATTTGTAAACAGGATCAATAAGTTTTATAATGGTGAGCGTAATATTATCTCCTTCATTTTTTTTCTGAACGCTTACGTATTTAAGCTCAGTCGAAGGATTGCCATCACCATGGGTTACCTGCAGGGCGGGCTCCGAAAGGTTCCATGTGCCGGCTGGGGTGTAGGCATTATTATAAACGCCGGCGTTATTATCCGAATAGCGGTATTGTTGCGAAGTAGCTTCGTAATCAGATTTATTCATTAGTTTATTGCCGAAATAAACAATCCATAAGCGGTTGTTCTTATCGGTTTGAAGCACCAATGCATTATCTTTTGTTTCGATGGGAATAGTGATCGGTTGACCACTGATTTTACCAAAAACCAGGAGTGATAAAAGAAGAAGATTCAGTTTAATAAAATTTCCTGATTTCATTTGGATGGGTTATTTCTTCGGTGGGCTTAATATTTTAAAGAACTTTTCGAGGTATTGATCTTCATCGTCGTACAGGAGTAATTTTTTCTGGGCCGAATACAGGAAAACAGAAGGATATTTTCGTGGACTGAACTGAGTGATAAATTGATTTTTTGAATCCTGCAGAATGGTTACATTTTTTTGAGCAGGCAGATTTTTACCATATTGATTCAGGAAATTAGTTATGGCCGTTTTGTCTTCGAGCGAAATAAGGTAAATGGAGATTTTCTGGCATTCATTGATTCGTTTGCTTAACGTACTTATTGTATGCTGGCAATGATCGCAGGTAACATCAAAAAAAATGAAAAGCGACTGTTTGCCAACTGTAACATTTGCGTTTGTGAAGGGGGTTTTATCGAACTTGTAAAAAGTAAAGGCAGGAATGGTTTGGGCAGGCGTTTGCGCATTAGTTTCAAAATATAACAATGTCCAGAAAAAGAGGATTAGTAATGGCACTCTCATGTTTTGAAGTATTAGTTAATTTGTTTGTCTAAGTTTTTATATTCAAAGGTAATCAAACAATCAGGCTAAATTTTTCAGCCTGATTGTTTGGTTATCAATGTTATTAAGTTTTAGTACCCGGGATTTTGTGTATATAATCCTTTTGTAAAGGTTATTTCCCGTTGTGGAATAGGATAATATTCGTCCCTGCCTTTGGTGAAATGTGCAAAGGAGAGGAAATCCCTTTTAGTTTTTTCAACGGCCAGATAGTCGTTAAGTGTTTCGGCAGCAATACCCCAGCGTACAAGGTCGAAGAAACGGTCGCCTTCCATTCCGAATTCAAGTCTGCGTTCGAACATCAGGGCTTTCCATGCATTTTCCTTTGTCCAGCTAATATTTACTCCGTCCTTGTATTCGTCGATGCGATAATTCGAAGGATTAGTACCGTCAGCTAATTTTGTTCTTTCAGTACTTGCTTTAGCCCTGGCCCTGATCTGATTTATAAGAGGAAGAGCTTCAGCTTGCCTGTTCAATTGAATCAAAGCTTCAGCACGCATCAGCAGAACATCGCCGTAGCGTAAGAAATCGATATTTTTTGAAGTCCCCATAAATGGTCCTTTTTTGAAATAGCATGCGCAATCGGGTGCCTGCTGCTCTTTCATATTGCTGAAGAAGCCATAAACTCCCGGAACCCTGGCCCAACTTGTTTCGTAAATCATTGAATTCCCGTTTATAAGTCCCGGACGATATTTGAACGGATGACCTGGTACTCCAACAGTATGATCTAACCTCGGATCGACACCATTAGCTTGGAAATCGGCAGGTTGAACCATATCCACATCGTTGAAATTATCAAACAGAGGCAAGCCATTTGCGTCAGTTTTAAATGCATTTACCATATTCTGGCTCGCTTTGTGAAAATCGCAACAGCCATAAAGAGGAGTGCCTGTAGGTGAGTTCAATCCGGTTACATAACTTGCCCTGCCTGCTTCGGTTCCATCATTTAACGAAAACTGAGCTGCAAAAATAGATTCAACGCCGTTATCATATCCATCGAGGAAGTTTTCGGCATAATCAGCCTGAAGGCTATAGCGACCTATAACCTGAGCGGTTAAATCAACAACTTCCTGCAAACGTGTTGGGTTAATGTTTGTAACGTTGTGATTTTCGTCCTGCTCATATGCCTGATAAAGCCTTGTTTTAGCGAGGTAAGCGGCAGCTGCAAATTTATTGGCCCTGCCAACCTGTGCCTGTGTTTCGGGTAAATTAGCCAGGGCAAATTGAAAATCATCACCAATCTTGTTCCATAATGCATCATTTGCAAGGTCGTTGGAAGTTTGAAGGATCTGTTCCTCTGTCATCGTTTCGTCAATAAAAGGCACTTTTTTGAATAGCCTTTTCATCATAAAATAGCAGTGCCCTCTTAAGAAGCGAAGTTCAGCCTGTGTTTCAGCTTTAGCCGGGAACTGGGCAACGTCGAGTTCATTTGCGACAGCTAAAGCTAAATTTATCCTTGAAATGGCTTTGTAATAATTTGTCCAGGTGCGTGGAGCCATCCAATCGCTTCCACCCTGATCAGGAGTTGTAAGATAATATTGCTCGTATTTGTTAACGTCGCCAACATCGTCAACTCCGCCACCGCCTTTATATGAATCGTCGGACCGCACGCTGCCATAAACCCACATGCTGGTCATTGGCCCTATCATTTCGTCATTGGCTATTCCTGCATAGGCAGCGATAACCAGTTTATCAATATTGGCAGATGTTGACACCTCTTCCTGTGTAACCACGCCTTGTGGCTGGTAATTAAGGAAATCTTTACCGCATGAGGTAATCAAAACCCCTGCTGTAATAAAGACCAGAATTTTTGAAATATATTTCATGATTTTTAGTTTTTTAAGTTTGTTGCTTTTGGGATTAGAAGCTTGCGCTTAAACCGATTGAATAGCTAGTGGGTACCGGAATACGGTCAATACTGGTTCTTTCAGGATCGGAACCTATATACCCTTTTGGAGTGATCCAGAAAAGGTTTTCACCCTGGAAATAAACCCTTAACTGGGTCATACCTGATTTTTTGATGAGATCCTCAGGAAGATTGTAACCTATCTGTAGATTTCTCACTTTAAAGTAAGAGTTGTTCCTCAGCAGATAATCCGACATTCTTCTTTCGCTGTTATTATCAACGATTGTAACAGCAGGAATTTCGGAACCGGTATTTGTAACAGTCCATGCATCAAGAGTTCCCGGGGCAGCATTTTCTCTGCTCGCAACAAAATTGTTGTAATAGATATAAGTATCAACTCCTTTTCGTCCGGCTACACCAGATCCAAATACTGAAAAATCAAAGTTTTTATATCCTAAGTTTACTCTTACACCATACTCCAGTTTGGGCAAGTATGTTCCAATCCAATCCTGATCGAGTGAATTTACTACACCGTCGTTATTAAGGTCTTTGTATTTAATACGACCTGGTGCTGCTCCGATCTGGGTTGGCCAAGCGTCAACTTCGGCCTGGTTCTGGAAAATGCCATCAGATTCGTATCCGAATTCTTCGTATTGCGAGTGTCCTAAGATCGTGTTGCCGGGAAGTCCTTTGTAACCAGCCACAACTTCTTCGGGTAACTTGGTGATTTTATCTTTTGAAGCACCAAAGTTTGTTGAAACTGCATACGTAAGACCTCCCTTTGTTTCATCCTGGTATCCTAAAGAAAGTTCCCAGCCATGGTTTTCCTTGGTAGCTCCGTTTAACCATTTCTGTTGTCCTTCGCCTAATACTGAGGCAATTGGCGGCTTGATAAGAATATTATCGGTTGTTCTGGCAAAATAGTCGAATGAACCAACGAGTTTGTTCCTTAAAAATCCGAAATCTACGCCAAGGTTTATTTCTTTAGTCGATTCCCATTTCAAAGCTGCATTTGCTGCCTGTATGGATACAAATCCCGAAGGAAGGGTTCCAGTGTTAACCCCGTTTATATCGTAGGCAGTACCAATGTTGTAGTATTGTTCGAAAAAGCCGGGCGAATAGGCATTTAACGAAGGGCCATAACGGGCTTCGTACAAGCCAAACTGAGCTAAGTCGCCAATGGATTGATTTCCTACTTCGCCGTAACCTGCTCTTACTTTAAGATTCGATATCGATTTAACTTCCTTCAGAAAGTCAAAATTATTAAGTCTTAAACCAACGGTTGCTGATGGGAAGAAACCATAACGTGTATCGGAACCAAAACGTGATGAACCATCGCGGCGCAGGGTTACTGAAGCTAATACCAGATCGGAGTAACTGTAGCCAATTTTCCCGAATTGTGACAAAAGACTGCTGCCGGTATTAAATCCGCTGTTAGTGCGCTGGCCCGAAGCAGCTCCGAGTACAAAATAAGCTTCTGTCTCAACTGCAAAATCGTATGCAGTAGCTGATACATTTTTCACATCCGATTCCACTGACTCGGTACCAAGGAGAATATCAAAATTGTTTTCGCCATATTTGAGGTTATAGTTAAGCGTGTTTGTAAAGGCCATGCTTAAATAATCAGAAGTGCTTTCAATCAAACTGTTAGTAGTTCTGGTAACAAATCCATTATCAATTTTCGGCTCAATATTCTTCATTTTATACGCATTGTAATCAATACCAATACTAGATCTGAATGTCAGATTACTGAGTATTTTCCAATCAGCGTATGCATTACCGAAAAGCATGGTATTGTGCGAATTATCCCATTGGTTTTTGTCCTGCATTAATACCGGGTTATTCCTGTCGGAGTAGCCTCCACCAATCGGTCCGCCATAGGTTCCGTCCAATCCATACAAAGGAATTGTAGGAGCCAGCGAAACGGCAAGGCCGGGTGTCCATGCACTTCCAATATCCTGGCAGGCAGCCGTTTCGTTTGAGGATGAAAATTGCGAATTAACACCAAGTTTCAGTTTCCCGTTAAAGAGTTTAAAATTGGAATTTATCTTACCGTTAATTCGGTCATAGTCAGTATACAGGAGCATCCCGGTGTTTTTAAGATATCCGAAATTTGCCATTACAAATGCATTGTCGTCGCCTGCGGTTAAGGTTAAATCGCTGTTGGTTACATAGCCTTTCTGGTACGAAACATCCTGCCAATCTGTATTTCCGGATGGATAGTTTGGATCACCGCCCACAAAAGGTTGTACGGCAACACTATTGAGTACGGGATTACTGTAATCGCCGTTCCAGGAATATGAATAAATATCGCCGTATGCAGCGGTTGGATCAGTACGGTCATTTACACAAGCCTGCCATAATACCTTTCCACGATCGAGTGAACTTAACATTTCGTAACGTTCCTTCTTTTCCGATAACACTGAAAGATTGGTATTGAAAGTTACATTTACTTTTCCTTCGTTTTTTGTACTTGTTTTTGTAGTAACGATAATAACCCCGTTTGCAGCTCTTGATCCGTAAATGGATGAAGCAGAAGCATCTTTAAGTACCTGCACTGATTCAATAGCGCCGGGATTAATGGCAGCAAAAACTTCGGGACGTGTAGTTGGAACACCATCAATAATATACAAGGGTTTTGTGTCGCCTAAAGTGTTTACGCCACGAATTAAAATCTGGTCGCTGGCACCGGATGGGTTACCCGATTTGGTAACATACAAACCGGCCACATTCCCTTGTAAAGCCTGCATCACGTTACCGGAACTCAAACTCTGACTGGCTATCTTCTTCATTTCAACAACCGATATTGCACCTGTTACATCCGCTTTTTTCTGAGCTGAGTAACCTGTAACAATCAGTTGATCCAGAAGCTGTGCAACCGGCGACATGCTTATGTTGATAGTAGTTTTTCCCAGTACGGCAATTTCCTGGCTGGCAAAACCGAGATAGCTGAATACCAGTACGGATTGATTATCGACACTAATAGTGTATTTGCCATCAATATCGGTTACAGTACCTGTGGTGGTGCCTTTAACCACAATATTTACGCCTGGTATGGTACTCTGGTTACTCGCATCAGTTACAATACCTGATATTTTTACCTGGGCAAAAGCACTGGCTACCGATATCCCCAGGAATAGTACGAAGAGGAAGTACCGGATTTTCAATTGTTTTGTAAACATGTTTCTCATAGGTTTAATTATTGGTTTTTGTTGGAGTGAATGCTTGTTTCTGACTTCTTGGTTAATTCTATTGAGAGGTGGTTATTTCAATCTTTTAATCCTTAATAAACTGTTTAATTACATCCCTGTTATAATGAGGTGTGGCGCCGGGTTGTGAAGCAACAAAAGCGCCGATAGCTGAGGCTTCGGTAAGGGCAATATCCAAATTTTTGCCATCGAAAAATGCTGCCAGGAAACCAGCCAGAAAAGCATCACCGGCCCCGACTGAATCCTCTGTTTCAACTTTAAAACCATTGTGATGGTGTAGCTTATCCTGATGAAGAACATAGGCTCCGTGTTTCCCCATAGTGACAATTAAAGTTTCAAGATTCAATAAATTACCGAAAGATCTTATCCTTTCTTCCAGAGTGCCTGTTAACTGGTACCAATCGGAAATTTTCATCAGTTCTTCGTCATTCAGCTTTACAATATCTGATTTTTCGAGAAGTGTTTTTACGTTATCTTCCGTATCGTAAGGCGGCCTTAGATTTACATCCATTATTTTCAGGATATCTCTATCATTTAAAAGTGCGGTAAGTGTATTTTTTGAAACCGCACTCCGCGAAGCCAGTGATCCGAAAACAATAGCTGTGGAAGCTTTGGCTTCTTTTATAAGTTCAGGTGTTAATAAAATTTCGTCCCATGCCACCGGGGCGCATATTTCATACGATGCAGTATTATGCTCGTCAAGGAAAACGAGTACTTCACTTGTTGGTAATGAAGGATGAACCTGCACAAGGTCAGTACGTAACCCCGATTTTTTAAGAAAAGCAAGCAAGTCAACACCTTTTGTGTCATCGCCAATACTGCTGGCCACCGACGAATTTATGCCAAAACGCAATAAATGAAGCGCAACATTCATAGGCGCTCCGCCCTCAACTGCACCGCTAGGCAGATTATCCCACAGTATTTCGCCGAAGCATAGTATCTGGTTATTTTTGGTCATTTTTTTGGTTTTATTGATAATCTATTTTGGCCTGAAGTCGGGAGTCGGAAGACTGAAGCCGTTATTTCACATTTATCTTATTAATTGAAAAATTCTTTCCCTCGTATTCCCATCTCCCAAATTCCGACTCCCCACTTCCGACTCCCGTCTTCCCGCTTCCAGCCTTTTTCTTTCTATTTTCCATTTTCTATTCACTAACTCTTCCCCAGCAATTCCGCATGAATTACCTCAAGCGCTTTCCCTTTGGTTTCGGGTATCCATATTTTCACAAAAATCCAGGCAACTACACTAAAAAATCCGAATATGCCGAAAAGATACTGTAAGCCTAATGTGCCGTGGATTACCGGTGCAAAATAAACGGTAAGGAAAGTACACAACCAGCTTACAGCCGTTGAAAACGACATGGCCACGCCTTTGATCCGGTTAGGATAAATTTCGGAAATGATTACCCACATTACCGGGGCAAATGAGGCAGCAAAAAATGCGATGTAAACCAACATGGCTATTAAAACTCCGGTTCCGTTTTGATCCGCTTTTGCGAATTCAACAGTCAGATAAGCAAGCGAAGCAGCCATACCAACCGCTCCCCAGAGCAATAGAGTTTTGCGTCCGCTCTTATCAACCAGCCACAAAGCTAGAATAGTTGCAAGGAAATTTACTGTTCCTACAATCATCGCCAGCATCAGGGAATCTACTTTGGCTGCGCCGGCTGCCTGAAAAATATCAGGAGCAAACATGATAACGGCATTAATACCGGTTACCTGCTGAAAAGCGGCTATCAACGTACCGATCAGGACAATTTTCCCTGTTTTTCCTTTGAATAATTCGCTAACCGACATTTTCTCTTTCTTCTGTTCTCCTGCCAGGGCAATTTTCATTTCCGGCAATTCTTCATCTACCAGTTTCTGCCCGCCCAGTTTGATTAAAACTTTTTCAGCTTCCTCCTTGCGCCCATGAGCAAATAACCAACGGGGACTTTCCGGAAAATCAATAAGAAGAAAAATCAGGTAAAATACGCCAAATATAGCCGGAACCGCCAGCATAAAACGCCAGCTGTTTTCACCGGCGTTTACAAGCAGATAATCAAAAATATAAGCTACCACTATTCCTAGTGTAATAGCAAACTGGTTAAAGGAAACCAGGCGTCCGCGTTTTTTTGCGGGTGAAATTTCGGATATATACATAGGAGCCACTACCGAAGTAGCGCCTACGGCCAAACCTGACAATAGACGGAACGCGATTAGTATTAGTGATGAACTGGCAAACGCACAACCCAGAGCTGATATAATATAAAGTATAGCAGTTGCAATCATCACTTTTTTACGTCCGTACTTTTCGGTAAAATTACCGGTAAACAAGGCTCCTATCAAACAACCTATGGTAAGCAGGGCGGCAACAGTTCCCAATCCGCTGTCGGTGAGCGAAAAATCACTCTTTATACCGTCAACAGCACCTGATATCCCTGCCATATTTAATCCAAAAAGCAGTCCGCCCATCACGGCTACAAATGTTACCCATATTAAAAATCGTGTATTCATCGGTTTAGTATTTAAATTTCTTAGGTTTAGATTGTTTCTTTAAAATTTTCGTCAGTTTATCAAATTGTAAAACAGCATTTTGCAGTGGTTATTTGACAATACAATTTTACACCGCCATTTTAAAACTTACAATCACTGGCGTTACACATTCCGTTTACTATGTTACATTTTGGGGTAAAATAATCGCCCATATCAATTATGTTACATCAATATAAAATTTGAAACATGACAAAGCTGCTATTTTATAAACCTGCGAATATAGATAGTGTGTGTTTAAAAACTTAACTGATGATGACAGTTATACCTTAACCGGCGATTTGACCATCAAAGACATTACAAAACAAGTAAAACTGTAAGTTGAATTCAACGGTGTAATGAAAGATCCCTGGGGAAATGAAAAAGCCGGTTACGCCATTAATGGAAAAATTAACCGTAAAGATTGGGGCCTGAACTGGAATGCCACCCTGGAAGCAGGAGGTTTACTTGTAAGCGATGATGTAAAAATCAGTTGCGATATTCAATTGATCAAACAATCGTAAGCTGCTTGCGTTTCATTCCCTGTAAAATTACAGGATTTATAACTAATAGGTATTACTATGAACAGGAAAGATTTCTTGCGCAAGGGGCTGCTTGGAACCGGTGTTTTTGTTTCGGCAGCTGCCCTGGGGAATGTTATCAGAAACAATAATGACGAGTTAAAAGAACCGCAGATTCTTGGATTCAATCATATACCGAATACAAAATCAGAAATAATGTCAAATTCAATCCTTCATAAAGCCGATACCCGTGGCGATGCAAACCACGGCTGGCTTCGCAGCAGGCATACTTTTAGCTTTGCAAACTATTACAATCCCGAACGCATGAGTTTTGGCTCATTACGCGTGTTGAACGACGATGTAGTCGAAGCAGGAATGGGCTTTGGTACTCATCCTCACGATAATATGGAAATTATTTCCATTCCGCTCGAAGGCGATCTGGAGCATAAGGACAGCATGGGAAAT
>CAZBZA010000079.1:0-11608 GCA_964495865.1 uncultured Lentimicrobiaceae bacterium | reverse complement strand
ATTTTTCAATCTCCACATCATCTTTATTCTTCGATGGAGGTTGATTTATACGTTTGTAATGGTTGTAAACGGCAACAGCCAGAACCCGTTTTGAATCATCCTGACCAATGACAAACTTATCGAGGTAAGTTTTTATTTCCTGTGGTTTTGGAGTTTCAAGTGCTTTATGGTCCGATTGCTTGGTATGTTTGATCTCCTCACGCATAATATCCTTGGCCTGATCAATACAGTAATCGCAGATATGTGCTTCGAGACCGGCAATCAGAATATTGGTTTCCCGTTTTGGGCGTCCACAAAAGGAGCAACGTTCTTCTTTTTTTGTCATAATAATGGTATTTTAAACTCGCTGCGAAACTGTTGATTAAGCAAACTGATTCCCAGCCTCTGAAGCTATCATATTATTTATAGCCTTTGAGATGTAAAGTTATAAAAATTTCCGGCGAGAGTGAAAAAATGTTTACCCCCGCCGGAAAATCAATGTTGTATACGTTTCTATTTAGGCTCCCGGAACAAAAGTTCGTCAATCATACCATAAGCCTTTGCTTCTTCGGCTGTCATCCAGTAATCACGATCCGAATCCTTTTCTATTTTCTTGAAAGGCTGTCCGCTATGTGAAGCGATAATATCGTATAATTCCTTTTTCAGCTTCAGGATCTCACGTGTGGTGATTTCGATATCCGAGGCTTGTCCTTCGGCACCACCCATTGGCTGATGGATAAGAATGCGTGAGTGTTTCAGAGCGGTTCGTTTGCCTTTCTGACCGGCACAAAGCAAAACAGCGCCCATCGAAGCTGCCATTCCGGTACAGATGGTTGCTACATCAGGAGCAATATACTGCATGGTATCGTAAATTCCTAAACCAGCATATACTGATCCGCCCGGAGTATTCAGGTAAATCTGGATATCGCGTTTTGAATCGACTGATTCGAGGAAAAGCAACTGAGCCTGTATGATATTTGCAACATAATCATCAATAGGCACTCCAAGGAAAATGATACGATCCATCATTAAACGAGAGAAAACATCCATTGTAGCAATATTCAGCTGGCGCTCTTCGATAATGGTTGGCGAAATATACCCTTGCGAAACAGAAGCATACCTGCTAAGTGAAGTACTGCTTATACCGCGATGATGAACGGCATATTTGCGGAATTCGTTGTGCATATTCATATTTTAGTGTTTTTCAGCGTCAATTTTAACAAATTCGTCGTAAGTGATTTCCTTTTCAACGAGTTTAACTTTTGATTTAATATAAGCGGTAACACGCTGACCGTAAAGAGAATCGATAATACGGCGGGTTTCTGTTGGTTTATCTTTCAGAAATGAATCGGCAATAGTTTCGAGCCTGTTCATCAAATCCTCGTTGAGTTGCATGGTACGCCAGCCCTGGAGGTAATAGTCCTTAACGTAATCTTTGATTTCCTGATCAGCGACTTCAATTTCAGCATCTTTGATAATTTTGTTCTCAATCAGCTGCCATTTCATTCCTTCGGCATATTTGTCGTAATTGAGATCAATTTCTTCCTGAGAAATTTTTCCTTCGTTACTCTCAACAAGCCAACGTTTCATAAACGCATCCGGAAGCGGAATGTTTAGTGTTTCGACCAGTTTTTCCTGCGAATGGTGTGCAAAAAGATGATCACTGTCAGCTACAAATGCTTTCTCCGATTCATCCTGAATTTTTCTGCGGAAATCGTCTTCGGTTGTTATTCCTGATTCAGGAAATACTTTTTCGAAGAATTCTTCATTCATCTCAGCCGGAGCTGCGGTGGTAATTTCGGTAATCTCAAAACTAAAATCAGAATCAAGTCCTTCTGCTTCTGCCTTATCAATGCCAAGCATGGCAGCAACTTCAACCGAAGTACGAGTAGCTTTTGCAGGATTAAAAACTAAAGTGTCCGATACTTTTGAACCAATAAGTTTAGCTTTCAGCTCTTCATCAGCAATGCTATCAATTGACAAGCGTGAACTGTGCGAAATACCATCTTCGAGAACATTGCCTTCGGCATCAAGCTGTTTGAAATTACCATGAAGCATATCTTTTTCACCGGCAATTTCCTGATTGTCCATAGTACCAAAACGCTGGCGCATATCGTCAACGTATTTGTCGATCATGGTATTATCGACTTTAATTACATGATAATCGATAGCTAAATTTTCGTCGAGTACAACATCAAAAGCAGGTGCCATTCCAAGATCGAAGAAAAATTCGATATCCTTTTCTTCTTCATGATCGAACTGTTGAGAAAGATCAACATTTGGCAATGGCTGACCAAGAATATCGAGCTTCTCATCAACAACATATTTCTGAAGTTTTTCTGAAACAAGTTTATTCACTTCTTCAGCAAAAACAGCGGATCCGTATAGTTTTTTAATCATACCAAAAGGTACGTGACCCGGACGAAAACCCGGCACATTAGCCTTACGCTGATAGTCTTTTAAAATTTTTGTTACATTCTCTTTGTGGTCAGCCGGGCTGATCACCATTTTAATGGTAGCGGTCAATTCGCCTGTATTCTCCCTGGTAATTTCCATGGTATTAAAAAAAGATGAGTTTGATATTCTGTATTTATTTGATTATCTGATACTTATTGCCACACTAAATGTATGACGAATAAGTTTGCAAAGGTATTATTTTTAATGATTTAAACTATGGATTTAATGAAATAATGTTATCATTTGAAAAGCTATAACGGAATCAATTATCCAATGTACTAACGCCAACTCCTTCAAAAGTAATCTTAACCGGTTTTATAAAATCATTGTCATCAAAATACATGCGGTCGATGCAAATTTCGCGGTGGTTTCCATTTGTAGTATCCAGTGGACGCCGATGATAAAAAATATACCATTCGTCAGTATCCGGAATATTGATGACCGAATGATGGCCGGCGCCGGTTGCAATAAGCGGATCCTGCTGCAATATTTTCCCTATCCGAATAAAAGGTCCGACCGGTGAATCGCCTATTGCATATGCAACACTGTAATCAGGGCCTGTCCAGCCACCTTCGGACCACATCAGGTAATATTTGTTTTTACGTTTGAACACGAAAGGACCTTCCACATAGTTTTCGGGTGTGATTTCCTTGAATGTTTCACCATCACTGAATGGAACTATGCTAAGCAAATCGGAAGATAATTTTACGACATTACAATGTTTCCAACCGCCATAATACAAATATATTTGCCCATCGGAATCGCGGAATGCAAACTGGTCGATAGGCTGGGCTCCATTGTAAAACTTATTGATGAGGGGTTTCCCGATTGCATCAACAAACGGGCCAGCAGGTGAATTACTCACAGCAACTCCAATACCACCGGTTTCATCATTGCTTTGAATATCGTTAGCTGAAAAGAACAGGTAATACTTACTATTTGCTTCAATGATTGAAGGTGCCCAAACTGAATACGCTGCCCACGAAACATCTTTGATATCAAGCACATGCGAATGTTTCGTCCAGTTAACCAGGTCAGTTGATGAAAAAGCATTAATAAAAGTCTGCTTCAGGTACTGAGGATTAATGGTATGCTGCTGCATTTCCAACTGTTGTGAAGTAAAACCCGTTGATCGGTCGGGAGTTTGATAATCGTCAGAATAAGTCGGGTAAACCCAGTATCTGTTCCCGAAAATAATAGCTTCCGGATCGGCATACCATCCGGGAACTATTGGATTTCCTGTACTTTTTAGAATCGGTTGTAAAGAGTCCTGAGCAAAAGCATTGCAAAAGGTTGCGATTATAAGCACTAAGATTTTAAAGACTTTCATTATTCAATACTGTTGAAAACACATTAATTTTATTGGCTGAGCAATTAAAAGTAATAAAAGGAAATCTATAAACTAAATCAGTTTGTTGCCATATCTTTTTTCTTACGAAAATGACTAATAACAAATAGGATTCCAACAACTACAAACGGGAATGTAATCATAAGGATAATACTTAGGCTAATCCATACCGAATGGTTCATAGCATAATTATGGGAGTAGATAAAGGGACTGAAACCAATTCCTATCAATATGAAAATTATTCCTCCTGCGTACTCCCATTTCCATGCTACAATTAGCAATGCAAGCAGAATAAAGGATGGAATGAGGTGGATAACAAAAGCGCCTAGCTGCTGCCAGATAGTACGACCAGGCTCAAAAGCATCCAGCGCAAACATACTTACAAATAATATAGCCAGGATACATAAAATACGCGGTATCCAGTGTATCGCATGGGTTGATTTTTTCATGACCGATGGTTTTTGTATTTTAAAAAACACCTTTATATTGTTTCGAAAAGGCTTACTCTACCTGTGAAATAATGGCAACATAATTTTTACCATATTTTTTAGCACACTTCGGACAAGTTGTGTACCACATAAACCATTTTTTAATACTGAAGCCCTTCAATTTTGCGTGGGCTTCAAAATCCTTGCACCATTTTCCCGTGTCTTTAAATGAACCTTCGTAAATCCTGCTAAAAAAACTCCCGTTTAAAGTTGTGCTTTCATAACCGGGAATATCTTTATCAACAGCAAGATACAAGTCCATGTTCCATCGTGAAGTATGATCGGAAAGACAAATCCCATCCTGAATCACGGCATTAGCTTCCCTGACTCTGGAATCGATTTTTTTCATCACCTGCCCAAAATTCAGCGGCATAAAAAATAATGTGCGCACCCTGTCCTTGATGAACTTTTTATTCTCCCATTTTAATATTTTATCGTTCCATTCCTCCGGATTGATGCGCGGACAGCAGACTTCTTCATTTTCCTGAACTGGTTTCATAGCGGTATCTTCTTTAAAATTAAAATCTGATAATTTTGTCAGTAATGAATTTAGTGTCAAATCATTATTACAAATATATGAAATTTATCTGTATATTAAAACAAAAATCTAATACTTGCTTTCGCCGGACCGATATGTGAATATTATGATACTCTGTGAAAAAACTATTCGATTTCGATGGCATATTTTGACAATAAACCCAATACGCCAGGCAACGAAAATTTTGCTTTTTTAATCCTGTTCAATTCGGGATCAATGGAGTAATTAAAAGCTGCGCGGAAATCAGCTTTTTCCAGATTTGTACTAGCAAATATCGTTCGCTGAAGATCGCAGTTTTCGAAAATTGAGGCTGTCAGGTCCGCTTCTGTAAAATCAACTTCGTGCAATGTGCAATTTATAAACCGGATATTTTTCAGTTTCAGTTTATTAAACGATGAGAGATTCAGATTGCAATTTTCGAAACCCAGCATTAAAAGAAACGTATTACACTCATTAAAACTGATGCCCAGCAACTTACAATTTTTGAATTTCACATCTTTAAACGAGGTATACCTTGTTTTCGCATTACTGAAATTGCAGTTTTCGAATTCGCAATCGCTGAAAGATGTATTCGATAAATCGGCATCAGAGAAATTACAATGAACGAAAGTACAATCCTCCATTTGCTTATGAGCCAGTTTCGTGCCCGAATAATCGAGGTGTTCGAAAAGTGTGTTTCCTGATTTTTTAAGTGCCATATTAACAGCGAGTTGCGGGAGTCAATTTTTTCTCCCCGTTCGTAATGTTTAATTATCCGGCCTGAACGAATGCAAACTTTTTCGCTTAAAACCGAAAAAACCAGGGCTACATAAATGCAGTCCTGGTCAATTTTGTGCGGATGAAGGGACTCGAACCCCCACGTCTCACGACACCAGATCCTAAGTCTGGCGCGGCTACCAATTACGCCACATCCGCAGTTGCTTAATTGTGGCGCAAAGGTACTATTATTTTCGGGTTAGCAAAATAATGACTCTGATTATTTCAGCGAATTCAGTGCTGATTCATAATCAGGCTCTTCGGTAATTTCCGGTACCAATTGCGAATGAATAACGGTGCCATCTTTATCAAGAACCACAACTGCGCGTGCCATTAAACCCTGCAATGGGCCATCAGTTATCATAACACCATAATTTTTACCAAATGCATTACTGCGGAATTCAGAAGCTGAAACCACATTCTCGATCCCTTCGGTGGTGCAGAAACGGCCGTGGGCAAACGGAAGATCTTTCGAAATACAAACTACTGCAGCATCCTGCAATTTTGAAGCTTCCACATTAAACCTCCTTACCGAAGCTGCACAAGTTGCGGTATCGAGGCTTGGGAAAATATTCAATACCAACCGTTTACCGGCAAAATCAGTGTTTTTAACATCGGCTAAATTTGTTCCAACCAGCGAAAATTCAGGAGCTTTTGATCCTACTACAGGTAAATCGCCGATTGTTGACACAGGGTTACCTTTTAAAGTTACTTTTGACATGTTCTACTTATTTATTGAAATTATACTTAAAAAATTGTGAATTATGATTTGGTTTAAAGATTGCGATGGCCGGGTGTTCAATGTTAACTTGATCAGTCTCAAAATTTAGGATTATTTTGCGGTTAAGCTGAAATACTTTCAAAGCTAATTTTAAGGAAATTTTACCACTTACAGTTTTATTTATTTCTTAAATCACCTTTACTCGGTTGTACTATTAACAGGTTTTCGTAGCATAAGTTTCGCTGGTTTCTGATTTTTACTTAATGATTTATACAGCGTTTTCTGAATTTCGGTGCGTATCCCCAGCTGAACCAGCTTATTAGGTTCTGCATTCGGATTTACACGATTCGAAAGGAATACGATTATAAGGTCATTATCAGGATCGGCCCATATGTATGTTCCTGTAAAACCGGTATGTCCGAAACTGTTGGCAGAAGCTTCCTCGCAGGCGGGACCAGCTTCCGACGGAATTAATTGCGGTTTATCGAAACCAAGCCCCCTTCTATTTCCTTTAAACTGTCTTTTGGTAAATAAAGTTACTGTTTCCGGTTTCAGATATTGTTTCCCGCCATAAAATCCATCCTGAACCAACATTTGTAAAAGCACAGCCATATCGTTGGAAGTTCCAAACAACCCGGCATGTCCGGCGACACCACCTAGCATAGCAGCCGCCTGATCGTGTACGTCACTATAAACCAGTTGCCGCCTGAAAACTGTATCATTTTCAGTAGGAATTATCCTAAAAACCGGGAAACGGTTACGTGGCTGATACATTAAGGTGTGCAAGCCAAGGGGTTTATAAAACTGTTTTTCGACAAATACATCCAGGCTCTGACCTGTTACCTGTTCAATATATTGCTGCAAAAGGATAAATCCAAGGTCGCTGTAACGGTATTCCTTTTTATCCGAAACAGGTGATTTAATTATCGAATCCAGGATTACCTGTTTGTAATCTTTTCTGATATACATACCATCAGCAACCCTCAAAGGGAAATCAGGAGAGTACTTAGTGGCATAAATAGTAGTATCAGGTTTTCGGTTTACAAGTGTTTTCTGATAAAAAGGAATCCAGGCAACCAGTCCGGCCTGATGAGTCATTATTTCACGAATTGTGATTTTCTTTTTGTTGGTATTTTCAAGGTATTTTAGTGTTAGCGACAAAGGTTCATCCAGATTTACGATTCCCTTATCGTAAAGTTTCATTATTGCAAGGGTTGTTGCAGCAACTTTAGTTACACTTGCCAAATCGTACAAATCATCATTCTTTACCGGCTGTTTTTTAATGTAATCACTGTTTCCAAAAGCTTTCCGGTAAATCACATTTCCACCTTTCGCAATCAGCACCTGGCAGCCCGGATATGCTTTTTTATCCAGCCCCGACTGAACAATTGAATCAACTGCTGCGAGATCCTCATCATGTATCCCTGTATTTTCGAATGGATTGTAACGCAAACAATTATTAACTGATGTTGTAAGCCCCGAATGAGTAGGAAACGCTTTATTCGCCGAAACCGGGAGTTGACCTGATGCTCCGAAGGCACCAAATAAAACCTGCACAACGGCATCATACGCATCGGCATTATCCTGATAAGCTACTACCAGTCCTTTCGCCTGATTCACATTTTTGAAAAGATTAACGCTGTAAGGGATGGTAAACAAATTAAGAATACAGTTTTTTGATACCAATAACGAATCGACCAGTTTAACTGTTGCATCTGAAATACCAAAATTACGTGCCGGTGCAGGAATTGTATTATTAATCCCGATTATAACCAGATCGTAAGCTGATAGTGATTTGTATATTTTTTCTATTGCTTTTTTATCCGCGTTGCGGGGTAAAGTAAAATGATTAGCCCATGCATAATCGTTAATCCGCTGCTGGAACATCCGAATATCGTCGTACCCAATCATTAAACTGGCAATCCGGGTTGTATCCTGAATAACGATCGGGATAATATTGTTTTCGTTACGCAGAACCGTAATTGAATTCCGGTATAACTCAAGGTTGAAATTTTCGTCGTATGGTGTATGAAGATCATCGTAAAGGTTCTTTACATCTATAGTTTTTATCTTATTGAGCCCTGCACGAAACTTATATTCGAGAACTCTCCGGCAGTGAACTTCCAGTTCATGTTGCGAATACCATCCGCTGTCAATAGCCTGTTGAATAGCAGCGACAGCTTTATCGACAGAAACCGACAGAAGAAGTACATCCGCACCGGCTTTCAGAGCCCTTAATTCGACAAAACCCTGAGCATCGTAACCCGACACACCTTTCATATCAAGTGCATCAGTAAAAACCAAACCATTGAAACCGAGTTTTTGACGTAATAACGAATTAATAACAAAGGGCGAAAGACTCGATGGCAGATTCTTAGTTGTGTCAAAAGCAGGTATATTAAGGTGAGCCAGCATCATTCCATCAAGACCCGCTTTAATAAGTTCTTTGAAAGGATAGAGATCGAGCGAATCAATAACAGCCGCTGAATGGCCAATAAAAGGTAATGTATGATGCGAATCGGTATCTGTATCTCCGTGTCCGGGAAAATGTTTTGCGACAGTGATAATTCCACCTTCCTGCAGTGCTTTCATATAGAGAATTGCTTTTCGGGCCACATCTTCTTTATGCTCGCCAAAAGATCGGATATTTATAACCGGGTTAGCCGGATTGCTGTTGATATCAGCCACTGGTGAAAAACTAACGTGTACTCCCAGCCTCTTTAATTGTGAGGCAATGGTATGGCCATAAACAGATATCAGTTTCTCGTTCTGTATGGCTCCGATGGTCATTTGCCGCGGGAACGAAATGGTGCTGTCGAGCCGCATTCCCAAACCCCATTCGGCATCCATCGAAACTAGCAAAGGCGTTAGTGCCAGTTGCTGGTAATAATTTGTAAGGATTGCCTGCCGCACCGGTCCGCCTTTAAAAAAGCAAAGCCCGCCAATATTGTAATCTTTAATTAAACGCGAAAGATTACGGATTTCAGTCGAATCAATATCTGAATTGGCTCGCAGCATAAACAATTGCCCGATGCGCTGCTGCGGAGTCAGAGCATTATAAACAGAATCAACCCACTGTTTTTCAGTTTGGAATGATGAAACAGCCAATTGAGCATCTGTTGTAATGCTAACCAGCATAAAGCAACTAAACAATAAAAAACTGAGTTGGGAGTGTATTATTTTAATTAAAGTCATCAAGGTGATTAAATTATTCAGGTGATACAAAGCTAATTCTGGAACTTCTCATAACTATTCCCGAAAAACCTGAGTTTTTAAGTAATATAACGGGAACGGCCTTTGTTTTAGTGCATTCAGTAACAGGTGAGCGAAAATATTAAAATTTGTTTTCCAAAATTATTAACAATATAATCGGTGAGAACACTAATGCCATAAATTAGCTAATTATTTATAAACAACATATGACAACTACAACTGACATGCAGACTCTGGCCACTCAGGTACGCCGCGACATAGTAAGAATGGTACATGCTGTTCAGTCGGGACACCCTGGTGGATCACTTGGATGTGCTGATTTTATGACCGCACTTTACACGTCAATATTGCACCACGATCCCAAAAACTTCACCATGGATGGTAACGGGCAGGACATGTTTTTCCTATCGAACGGACATATTTCAGCCGTCTGGTATAGCTTGCTGGCACGTACCGGTTATTTCCCGGTAAGCGAACTGGCTACGTTCCGGAAACTCAACACACGCCTTCAAGGTCACCCAACCCCAGCCGAACATTTACCAGGAGTAAGAGTTGCATCAGGTTCACTCGGACAGGGACTTTCGGTTGCGATAGGATCCGCTCTTGCCAAACGACTTAACAACGATAAAAACCTTGTGTATTCGCTTCATGGCGACGGAGAACTGCAGGAAGGTCAGATATGGGAAGCAGCTATGTTTGCCAATGCCCGGAAAGTTGATAATATCATTGCAACCATCGATTATAATGGTAAACAAATTGACGGACCGGTTGATGTAGTTATGACTTTAGGCAACCTCAGGGCTAAATGGGAAGCTTTCGGCTGGATAGTGCTGGAAATGGACGGACATAATTTTGATGATATTCTTTCGACTATGGCTGAAGCTAAATCGCTGACCGGACAAGGAAGACCAATCGTAATTCTGATGCATACCCACATGGGACAAGGTGTTGATTTTATGGTGGATAAACATCAGTGGCACGGATCACCGCCAAGCGACAAAGACCTTGAATCTGCCTTATCACAGTTAGAAGAAACATTGGGTGATTATTAAGGTGTATCATAAATCGCCAAATTATGCGTTATGAATCAGGGGTTGGGTTTTAGGGGTTGGGTTTTGGATAAATGAACCAGGGTAAAAAAGATCCAAGTCCCAAATACCAAATTCCAAGTCCAAAATCGTACCTCGTAAAGTACAAAACCCCAAATCCTAAACCCTAAAACCTAAATCCTCCATATAATTGAGAAACTCAGGCTCACTAAATAAAATCTTAACATCTGTCTGCATACTTTTTTTTGCATCGGGTGTTTATGCCCAGAACCAGCCGCCTGAAATCAATAAAACTGTACCACTAACGCGTATTCTATTCATTTTCGATGCATCGCAGAGTATGCTGGGCCGTTGGCAGAGTGATACCAAATTCAATATCGCAAAGCGGATCATGTCCGAAATGATGGATAGTATCGGTGGATTAAAGAATACTGAGTTTGCCTTACGCGTATACGGTCATCAGCACCAATATCCTCCTCAGGTATGCAGCGACACCAAACTCGAAGTGCCTTTTGCTCCCGGAAACGCTTATAAAATTAAAACCCGCCTCCGAACGATCACTCCGCGGGGAACTACTCCCCTCGCCTATTCACTCGAACAGTCAGCAAAAGATTTCCCTCCATGCACTAACTGCCGCAATATTGTTGTCCTCATTACCGATGGTATGGAAGAATGTAGCGGCGATCCATGCGCCGTTTCGCGTATGCTTCAAAAAAACGGTATCATACTGAAACCTTTTATCATTGGGATTGGACAGGATTTTAACCTTGCATTCAATTGTGTGGGAACTTATTTTGATGCTACCAATGAAAAAGATTTTCGGAAAGCATTAAACATTGTAATCTCGCAGGCACTAAATTCAACTACCATGCAGGTGAACCTGCTGGATGAAGCCGGAAGACCAACCGAAACTGATGCATGTATGACGTTTACTGATATTTCTTCAGGTAAAGTAATGTATAATTACATCCACACAATGAATAACCGTGGTCTGCCTGATACTTTGGTTGTTGATCCGCTTATAACCTACCGTGTTGATATACATACTATTCCGCCAGT
>CAZBZA010000078.1:0-11722 GCA_964495865.1 uncultured Lentimicrobiaceae bacterium | reverse complement strand
CAAGGCGAGGGGCGAAGGGTCGAAGGGGTGAGAAAGGGAAATTGAGACAAGGGGAGAGTTGAAGAAGCGAGAAAAGAAATTGAGAAAATGGGAAGATTGAAAGGATAGATTTCTGATTTTTTTAAAATGATTATTGAACACAAAAATAACGGAATAGCCTTTTGAAATCCGAAATAATAACAACTGAATGAAAGTGTTATGAATTAAGTTTTAAAAGGAATTCGAAAAATCGCACATTACAAATCGCACATAAATAATGACCGACGATATTTTTCAAGGATACAAAGGATCATCGCTTGAGGTACTCAAAAAGTTCAATGTAAGAGTATGGGGACAGGCTATTGTTAAAACCACCCGTGGCGAATTTATCGGCACCGTGTTGCCTCGTTCCGAAAACGACGACGACAAGCACATTGTGATGAAAATTCCGACCGGTTATAACATTGGTCTAGATATCGCTACTATAACCGATATGAAGGAAACCGGGTATAAGAAAGCCAATTACAAAATTCCTGAAAAGGAATTTCCTTATACCGAAGGCTTGCCGAAAGTTAAACTTATTGGTACAGGCGGCACAATAGCATCGCGACTCGATTACCGCACCGGTGCTGTAATTCCGGCATTTTCGCCAGGCGAATTGTATGGCGCTGTGCCCGAACTGGCTTCCATCTGTAACCTTACTACAGAAAAAATATTTGCTGTTTTCAGTGAAAACATGGCTCCTGATAATTACAAGAAGTTGGCCATTGCTATAGGAAAAGAGATAGAAGCAGGGGTTGAAGGTATTGTTATCGGACATGGAACCGATACTTTGCATCACACCGCAGCTGCACTAACTTTTATGGTTCAAAACTCACCGGTTCCTATTGTGCTTGTTGGGTCGCAACGTTCGAGCGACAGGCCCAGTTCCGATGCTGCGCTTAACCTCATGCATGCATGTACTGCTGCCGGCCATGGCGATGTTGCCGAAGTAATGGTTTGTATGTTCGGGCCTACCAGCGACGAATATGGATTCCTTCATCGTGGCACCCGGGTACGTAAAATGCACTCGTCGTACCGTTCAACTTTCCGCACCATTGGTGATACCCCAATTGCCACCATCACCCGTAAAGGCTTGAAACCTATTAAGGAAATATACAACCATCGCCGCAAGGACCGTAATGTTACAATACTCCCTTATTTTGAGGAAAAAGTTTCCATTGTTTACTATTACCCCAACATGCAACCCGATATTATCGACTCATTGGTCGAACATGGGTATAAAGGAATCGTAATTGCCGGGACAGGTTTAGGCCATGTAAACAAACCTCTGTATCCGGCCATCGAAAGAGCCGCAAAAGCCGGAGTTGCTATTTATATGACCGTTCAAACCCTTTGGGGATATGTGCATATGTTTGTTTATGATACCGGCCGCGATCTGATGGCCAAAGGAGTTGTGCCTGCTGAGAATATGTTGCCTGAGGTTGCCTATATCAAGCTGGGCTGGGCATTAGGACAAACCAGCGACCTCGAAGAAGTGAAAAGGATAATGCTAACGCCTATAAACGATGAAACTACGCCGCGCGAACCTTACAACGGTTACCTCGTTTACCAGGGTGGAGTTGAAGAAGTAGAAGCCTTTATCCGTAAAGTGCACAAATAATATTACGGTTTCATTCCAACAATTTGCTAAAACCGGTTCCGGATGCTAGTTTTCCTTCCGCAGCAAGCGTGATATGGTTTCTAAAAGCCTGATCTTGCTTATTGGTTTAACAACATACTCAGTACATCCTGCCTGCATGGCAGCTTCCTCGTCACGGGACGAAACGTAAGCTGAAAGAGCAATTATAGGTATTTTGGGCAATATATTTCTGATTATTTTAGCGGCTTCAAAACCATCCATGCCAGGCATTTTTAAATCGAGAAGCAGGATGTCGATTTCAGGGTGATTCTTGCACTTCTCAACAGCTTCAAAACCATCGTTTGCCCTTAGCACTTTATACATTGCTTTTTTGAGAACAATTTCGAGATATTTAAAATTTGAATCTTCGTCCTCAGCGATCAGTACAACATGTTGTTTCCAATCCGATTGCAAACCGTTCATTTCATTTTCATTCTGGCTGTCTTGAGTTTCTGCTTTTTCAGGAATAGTGAAGAAAAAAGAAGAACCTGTGTGGCTATCCGATTCAACCCAAATATTTCCTCCCAATAGTTTTACAAACCCTTTTGCTATGGATAGTCCGAGCCCGCTTCCTTCGTGTCCACGTGAAGTTGACAGGTCGGCCTGCATAAATATTTCGAAAATTACGGCCATCGCATCTTTTGAAATACCTTTTCCTGTATCGCTGACGGAGAATTGATGCAGCGATTGCTTTTTCTCATACCCGATTGTGATGGAGCCTTCTTTTGTGAATTTAATAGCATTATCAAGAAGGTGGGAGAAGATTTTGGTTAAAAGATTTTCATCTGTCAGAATCTGAACATCATTGTCAATATCAGTTTTTTTGATATTTAATAACAGGTTTCGCGATTGGCAAGTTTCAACGGTTTGATTGTGTATTTTATCAATAAAATGCTGAAGGCTGAATGAACGCTTGATAATTTCGGTATTTCCCGATACGAGCATCGAAATATCCATGTAGCTTGTAATGGTATTAACAAGCCGGGTACTGCTACGTTTTATCATTTTGTTGAATTCGAGGCGGTCTTCAGCTGTATTGTCCATTTGTGTTATCATTTCACTGAAACCGATAATTCCATTGAGTGGAGTGCGCAGTTCATGAGAAATGTTATTGAGGAAAGCTGATTTTAGTTTATCACTGGCTTCAGCTTTTTCTTTCGCCTTTAAAAGTTCCTCACGGGCAAGTTTGCGTTCGGTAATATCGCGAAATACTCCCTGAAGAACTTGTTTGCCTGCTATCGTAATTGAGCTTGCAAGAACTTCAACCGGAATTTCGCTGCCATCTGACCGCATTACAGTACTTTCAATCGGGAGTTTCAGCTCTTTTAATTTAGAACTTGCAACATGTTCGTGAAACATTTCACTCACGATCTCCTTTTTTTTAGGAGGGTGTAACATGGTTTGGTGAAAACATTTTATTTCCTCCAGTGAGCGATCAAGCATTGAACATGCAGCGGTGTTGGCGTCAATCAGCATACCTGTTTCGGAATCAGCAAGTATAATAGCATCGGGTGAACTTTCGAAAAGTTGCCTGTAACGCTCCTCACTTTCAACAAGTGCAGTTTCGGACTTCAACTTGTTTGTGATATCTTCCTTCACGCCAAGATAATTTGTGATATTCCCTGCTTTGTCGCGCAAGGGTACTATAAAAGCACTTTCCCAGTATAGTTCGCCGGTTTTCTTTCTATTATGAAAAATCCCTTTCCATTCGTTGCCTGATTTTAATGTTTTCCACAAAGCCTTGTAGGTTTCGGGTGGTGTACTCCCTGAACTGAATATTGAAGGTTTCCTGCCGATTAATTCGTCACTGGTATATCCTGAAAGCATGCAGCCTGCAGGGTTAATATATTCCATTTCACCCTGAAGGTTAGTAATGATAACCGTATTCGGGCTTTGCTGAACCACCATCGATAGCTTATGCAATTCTTTTTCTGCATGGTACCTCTTGGTAATATCGCGGCTCACGCCTCTGTACCCGGAAAGTTTTCCTGCAGGGTTGTATACGGGAACGCCACTTGTTTCAAAATAGAGTATTTCTCCGTTCCTGTGTTTGTATTTGTTTACCAATGAGTTGAATGGTGTAGCTTTTTCGACTATTGCATCAGAATTTTTAATGATTTTGGAAAGGTTGTTATCAGCAATAAAGGAAAAAGGTGATTTACCGATTGTTTCTTCAAACGGATATCCGAGCAGATTTTCAAACTGGGGGCTCACGTATGTATATAAACCATCAATATTGGTTTCCCATATCATATCAGAAGTTGACTCGACCAGGGATTTGAATTTACTCTCACTTTCGCGAAGGGTTTCTTCTGCTTTTTTTCTTTCGGTTACGTCATGATAAATGGATTGATACGTTCCATCAGGCATTCTTTTGGTATGCATTTCGATGGGAATGGTTGTTCCGTCGGGCCGCAGGATATCGCGCTCACTGAAAACCGTTTCGCCATTCATCAGCAGGTCGTAACGCAGAGGTAAATCTTTTAATACATTCGGGCTGAAAAGTTCATTCACATTTATCCCGATCAGTTTGTTGAGCGGGCGACCGGTAATATTTTGCATATAGGTATTAGCTCCGATAATGATTCCATCAGGGGAACCAAGTAAAATTCCGTCAACAGCCAGTTCTATAAGTTCCCGATAGCGCCTTTCGCTTTCCTGAAGCGCAATTTCAGCTTTCTTGCGTTTCGTAATGTCCTGGGCCATAGCTAAAACTACTTTTTGGCCCAAATAGGTGCCGCTCACAGCGCGAACTTCCTTAGGGAAAATTTCGCCATTCGATCTGATTCCCCAAAACTCAAATTGTTGCGGTTCGCCTTCGTAAGCACGTTTTACAATTGACGCTATTTTTGCCATATCGTTTTTACCGGGAGCAGCAACAAACAGAGGATTTTTGCCCACGAGTTCTTCACGGGAATATCCATACATTTTTAAAGCACCATCGTTCACTTCTAGGAAAGTACCTTCTGAGTCCTGTATATAAATGGAGTCGGCAACATTGTTAAAGAGTTCGCGATAGCTGATTTCATTTTCGATTTGCACTATTTCGGAATGCTTCCGCCCTGAGATATCGGAAAAGGAAGCAAGCATACATACCGGTTGTCCGTTAATATCTTTTACAAGACTTGCCGAAACCTGTATGTCCGGTTTTTTACCGGATTTGGTGAATGCGGTGAGTTCGCCTGTCCAGCCGCCATATTTATGCAATGAATCAACAACTTCGGATGCTTTATCGCCGGTATGCCAGAAACTTACTGCTGATTTTCCTATCACTTCCTCAGGCGAACTATATCCCCATAATTTGTAAAAGGCAGGATTTGCATAAGTCAGCTTTCCTTCCAGGTCAGAAATTGCCATGGCATTGATGGCTGATTCGATAGCCCAATCTTTAATAAGACTTGATTCTTCGGTTTTCAGTCGTTTCGAAATATCTCCTTCATACGCTTTTTGGAGCGAAGTATGAGCTAATTTTAGTTCCTCAAGTTCAGCTTTCAGCTTTTCGATTGTAGTCTCCCTTTCTTCCATTTCCCTCTGCATAAAAGCAAGTTTTAAACTATGATTTTTTTATGGTAAAATAAAAGGTACTACCCTTTCCTTCAGTGCTTTCGATCCAAATTTTTCCACCATGTTTTTCAACAAACTCTTTGCACAAAATAAGTCCAAGCCCGGTTGAGAGTTCTCCTTCTGTTCCTTTTGTTTTGTTATTGGCATCAAGCCTGAATATTTCCTGCTGCCTTTCAGGGGATATACCTATTCCAGTATCTTTAACAGCTATTGTATAAAAATGTTTTTCGGATGTATCAGCGGTTATTTGCACATAACCTCCTCTGGCAGTGAATTTGATAGCATTGGAAACCAGGTTTCGGATTATGGTCTGCAGCATATGAGTATCAGCTGTAATTTCCATATCCCGGGAAATTTCATTCCTTATCTCAATTTCTTTTTGTGTAGCAGTGATGGTAATAACATCAATACAATTTTCAACCAATGGCCTCATGAACTCAGTTTTGGGCTCAAATTTGATGATTTCCCGCTGCAGGAGCGACCACTGGAGTAGATTTTCGAGCAATTGGAAAAGATTAGCAGCTGATGTTCGTAACGAAGAAATAATCACTTGCATTTCCTGCTGCGACATTGAATCAAATTCTTCGTCGAGTATTTCGGTAAATCCGAGAAATGAAGTAAAAGGGCTCCTCAGGTCGTGAGCGATAATTGAGAAGAACTTATCTTTACTGGTATTAAGTGCTTTCAGATCAGCCGCGTTTTTTTGTAACTGATCTTCAAACCTTTTTTGTTCGGTCATATCAATGATAATTCCGCGCGTACCGACGCATTTCCCGCTTTCAATTACAGGCACCATATGAACCGATAACGGAAAGGTTGAACCGTCTTTTTTAATTCCCGACATTATAGTCCGACCTGGCTGCAACAATTGGTGCGTTTTGTAAATAAAATCGTCTAACTCTGCGCTGCTTTCGGGAGCAATAAGCTTTTGAATTGTAAGATTATGGTGCAGATCAGCCGGGATATAACCGAAAAGCCTGAATCCGGTTGAGTTTAAATACATCAGTTTCCCTGAGCAATCAGTTTCGAAAATGGTTTCGGGAAGTAATTCGACGAGGTCGTGATATTTTTGTTTGCTTTCGGAAAGGGCATGTGCAATTCTTTTGCGTTCAACTATTTCATTTTGCAGATTTACGTTATGGCTTTTTTGAATATAATACCTGAAAATAACGTAACTGAAAACCCCTATTGTGCTGATAACTAATATTATGAACCACCATTTGAAATAGTAGGGTTGAGTAATAGTAATCCGCTCCGAACGGCTAATTTCACTCCATTTTCCGGAAAAGTTTTTAGCCATTACACAGAAAGTGTATTTCCCCGGCCTGAGCCCAATATATTTTATGTTTTCCAGCAAGGACTGATTTGCTTCCTGCCAGTCCTTGTCGAAACCTTCGAGTTTATATTTGTATTCAATCAAATCTTCATTGACAAAACTAATGCCTCTGAAATGAAAAACCAGTGTATTATCGGTGTATTTGATGGTGCTCCTCTGAGTCAGGTCATGAACGGTGCCTTTGTTATCCTCCACTCCGATGAATCGGATGTATGGTTCAGGTATGGTAATTTTGTCATAATCAGGTTCAAAGCAGGTTAGGCCCCGGTCGGTGCCTACCCAAATCCGACCTTTGCTATCGGGCATTCCTGCAGCGCGATTTGTTTCCCAGCCGGCTAACCCGTTGTATATGGTATAAGTTATAATCGTGCTGTCGCCATCCCATTTGTAAACACCCTGGTCCGAGCCAAGCCAGTAATTGTTTTCTTTATCCTGGGTGATAAAAAATAGCGGACTGTTAATTTCAATTCCATTTTTTCTGAATTTCTCAATCCGGCCCTTTTCAATAATCCAAAAGCCATTAATAGTGCCTACAAATTCAGTTCCTTTGTGGTCCTGATAATAGGAAAAAACGTTATCGGCAAGTTTGTTTGAAGGAGATGGGATTTTCTCTACTTTGTTAGTATGAACATGCCATAATCCTTCGAGGCCAGCAATAAGAATGCCTCCCTGTTTGGAAGGAAAAATTTTACGTATGGTGTTTTTATTGTCTCCAAATGGTTTATATTCAATTAGTTCGTTGTTTTCATAGTACAGGAGTTTTCTGTCAGCGCCTATCCACATCCTTCCTGCCTTATCCTGGTGTATGGCAGTAATTGTAGGGTATTTGTCAGAATGATACCACATGATTTTTCCGTCCGGCGCTAATCTGCCTAGCCCCAGGCTGATTGAAATAAACCAGATATTTCCTTTGTCATCAACAATCATATCCTGAACCCTTCTTGTATTTATCTTCGATTCAGGGAAACTTATCCTTTTAAATATATTGTTCTCCAGAATTGAAATTCCGGTGTTATGTCCCAATACAATTTTTCCATCTTTTGTCTCCACAATAGCGGTTACCTCATCTTCGAGCATTCCGTTCTTCTCAAAATAATTTAAAACTTTCAGATTGTTAATCTTGTTAATGCCCCGGGTGTCGGTAATCCAGATATTCTGTTCGCGGTCGATAAAAACCGATGTAGCTCCGTTCGACGAAAATCCATTCGAAATCATAAGTGGATTTGGTGAATCTGATGTTTTGGAAATGAAATATTTAGCCCATATGTTACCGAAAATAACATTTCCTCTTTTGTCCGTGTTCAGAAACGAATAGTAAAAGATCGTTGGGTGTGGAAGCTTGAATTTATCGGATACCAGCGTAAACTTATTTTGATGGATATAACCCAGCCATTTTTCGGAAAGTACCCAAAGTTTTTCATTGGCAGTGTTTTTATTTTCGAAATGAAGAGTTATAACGTCCTTGCCATAAGGCTCAATCAGTTTGGTCAAACTCCAGTCGGCCTTGCCATTTTCGATAATACAAATTCCGATTTTAGTTGCAAGATAGAATTTTTGATCTTTGGCAATTACTGTGTAAATATAATTCTGGTTTTCATTCTCCGAAATTGCAGAGTGAGTCCAGGTATCATCTTTATACATAAAATACCCATCGTGGCTTCCAATGCAGATAACTGGCTTGTTATCATGATAAGCAACATCAAACGTGTTTATTAAATAATTCCGGTTTTCTTTCGGCGGAGAGATTTTATTCCATTTGTTGTTCTTAAAAAATACAATTGTATCTGTCTTTAAATCAGGTGTTGCCCAAAGAATATTCCTTTCATCCACTTTGATTTTCCGGTAATGTTGCATGGGCAATTCGCTGGATTCGTCGAAGTTAATAAAACGGAACCCATCATATTTTGTAATACCGTAACTTGTGGCAAACCACATGATGCCGGTGCTGTCCTGGCAGGCATCATTTATATTACGGGTTGGCAAACCATCTTCAATAGTATAAGATTTAACAAAATATTGCTGCGTAAAACTGCTTTCTGAAAGCAATAAAAGCAAAAACAGAATGGCGATATTTTTAAATTTCGTTTTGATACTGCACATCTTTGGACTTTTTGTTAAGTTTATAAATGAAATAGTAGATAAAGAATTTTATTGCCGATTGTTGCCGGAATTTAAAATGCGGCTCCGGATACTTTTTACTATGGACTTACGATTCGCATAGGGGGTTACAATGAGTTTGTATAGTTTGTATACGTCTCGTAATCAGTGATTTTTTGTTTGGATCGCATTTTAAAGTTAAGTTAAAATGAACTTGCATTTAGAGCTATCCATAAAATATGTAACAAATGTATGTAAATAATTGGGGAAGTCAAAACTGCTTCTGTTTGTTTTGTATGTTCATTGCCGAATTTGCTGCACCCCAAATGATTTTATTATCCTGCTTTTTTAAACGATCTGCTGTGCTGAAAATCATCCGGTAAAACTTTAAGGAATATAAAATGTTAATTTTGTTACATCCGCAAGTTGTAAAAAAAACAGGAAAAGTTTGATCTTCTTCTGTTTTCGCAGCTCAAAGGTTTTTTCATTTTAATTACTTCTCACTCGAAAATCATGCCATATACAAATCAACTTATACACGAGTCAAGTCCCTATCTTCAGCAACATGCGCACAACCCTGTTAACTGGCTGCCTTTCGGGGAAGAAGCTTTTACGCGGGCGCAGCATGAAAATAAACCTTTATTGATTAGTATTGGTTATTCCTCCTGCCATTGGTGTCATGTTATGGAGCACGAATCATTTGAAAATGAGGAAATTGCTTCAATTATGAATGCGTATTTCATTTGTGTGAAAGTGGATCGTGAGGAGCGCCCGGATGTGGATCACGTTTTTATGGATGCCGTACAGCAAATCCATGGTAACGGTGGTTGGCCGCTGAACTGTTTTGCGTTGCCTGATGGCAGGCCTTTCTGGGGCGGAACGTATTTCAGGCCCGATCAATGGGAACAGTTGCTCATTAATGCAAATGAATTGTATAGGAACAGGTACGCAGATATTGAAAACCAAGCTGCCGAAATAGCCGGAGGAGTTGCCCGCCAAAATTTTTTACTTAACGAAGAAGCAGGAACTCTTACCCCTGATTATAATTTCACCGAAGTGTATTCCGTGCTGCATAATGCCTTTGATCGCGAAAAAGGAGGACTGCGCGGTGCTCCTAAATTCCCTATGCCTGTTGTGCTGAAGTTTATGCTGCAATATGCGGTTAGCCAAAGCCAGGAACCTGCTTTAAATTTAGTTGAAGTTTCTCTCAACAATATGGCCCGTGGAGGTATTTACGATCAGGCCGGAGGAGGTTTTGCCCGCTATTCGACCGACAGCGACTGGAAAGTTCCGCATTTTGAAAAAATGTTGTACGATAATGCACAGCTCATCAGCCTGTATTCAGAAGCTTACCTGGCAACTGGAAATAGGTTATATAAAGATGTTATAGAGCAGACAATCGGTTTCGTAAAACGCGAACTTACGGCGCCCGAAGGAGTATTTTTTTCAGCTCTTGATGCGGATAGTGAAGGGGAAGAAGGCTTGTTTTATACCTGGACTTCAGCCGAATTTAATGATGCACTTGGTCATTATGCACCTCTGATTGCTGAATATTTTGGTATCGGCTCACAAGGTTTATGGGAGCACGGACGGAATATTCTCCTTCGACCACACAGCGATGAATTGTTTGCACAGCAACACTTTCTTTCAACGGATGAACTTGTGTCGCTAACTGCTTTTTGCCGCAACGAATTACTGAAAGTACGTTCGTTAAGGCCTGCGCCAGGATTGGATGACAAAATGCTTGTAGCCTGGAACTCGCAGATGATCAGTGCATTAATTGATGCATCAGTGGCACTTGGTAACGACGAATACCTGCAGGATGCGGTTAAAGCGGCTGATTTTATTCTGCAAAACCTTAAACGAAAAGACGCCGGGCTCTATCATACCTGGAAAGCCGGCAAATCAACGATTCATGCTTTTTTGGATGATTACGCTTTTACTATCGAAGCTTTTTTGAAGCTCTATACAATTACTGCCGAACCGATTTGGCTCGAAGAAGCTTATTCGCTTACACACTATGTAAATGAGCGCTTTTACGATTCGCATTCCGGATTTTTCTGGTATTCGGAAAATGAGGATAAACATGTGTTTGCCCGGAAGATTGAAATTTACGATGGCGTAATTCCATCAGGAAACTCAGTAATGGCCACGGTTTTGAATTCGCTTGGAACGTTTATGCACAAACAGGAATATGTTGAGAAATCGAGGCAGATGATACTGGCTATGGAAAACAGGTTTATCCGGTCTCCGGCAGGATATGCAAACTGGGCTTCGCTGGCAATAAACACGTCAAAGGATCAGTATGTAATTGTTGTTGTTGGACCCGATGCCATTCCAATCATAAAAAAGTTAATCACGAAAAACTTACCTGGGGTTTTGATATTCGGCAGTAAAAAGGATAGTAAACTGCCCTATTTTGAAAAACGTTTTGTTGAAAGTAAAACACTTATTTATATTTGTTCAGGCACTCATTGCCTTGCTCCAGTTGAAAGTGTGGAAGAGGCTGTAAATTTGTTAGCACATTGATTGCAAACTAAAAACAAATAGCTAAAACCTCAATCAGCCCGGTTACCAACCCCAAAATCCCAACCCCTAAACCCTACTTCAATCAATCATTCGAGAAATCCTTCACCAATTTCCTGTAGGCAGAAAAAACATTGGCACGCGAAACGAAACCGATATATTTCCCGTTGTTGAGCACAGGCAGGTTATAATGTGAGGTTTCGGCAAATTTCTGGGCCACATCTTCCATGGTAGCATCCTGGCTTACGAGCGTATCGGGCATGTACATGAGATTGCGGATAAATACAGTATCGTATTGATCGTGTTCGAAAATAATATGTCTGATATCGTTAATAAATATTACGCCGAGGAAATTGTTTTCAGCATCAATTACCGGGAAAACATTCCGTTGTGATTTAGCAACCACTTTTACAAATTCACCTAATGTTACATCTGGTCCGGTTGTGAGGAAGTTTTTTTCGATAAGCGATTCGATTGAAAGCCTCGATAGCACAGCTTTGTCTTTATGATGCGTAATTAGCTCGCCTGCTTCGGCCAAT
>CAZBZA010000077.1:0-11757 GCA_964495865.1 uncultured Lentimicrobiaceae bacterium | reverse complement strand
ATGAAAATATAACTGATTCCAAGCTTACTATTATTGAACATGCCGGCCACTTAAGCAACCTCGAAAACCCCTTTGAATTCAATTACCTGATTAAAAAATTCATCGAAACAGTATATTGAAATCCAAGCCCTGTGTCCAAACTCTTTTGGAATCTGGCTCTTCTATAGCGTATCCATCTATCTTATCTGTAGTAAAACTCCCATTTCCCCTTATTAAAATAGTCGCGTGTGAATCATGTAAGTCTTATATATTATTCTGTAACTTATTTGGACCTGCAGTATAGGACCTTTGCCCTGTTAAACTTAAACGTAAAAACTATGAAAAAACTACTATTTGTTTGTATCTGCGTTGCACTTACATTCGCATCTAATGCACAAACAATTGACAAAAAATGGAACATCGGACTACATGGAGGAGCCACACAATACAAAGGCGACCTTGGAAACGACTTTTATAAGACCGATATGGCATTTTACGGAATGGGCGGAATATCTGTTTCGCGTTATATCATGAGCCATTTCGACTTAAATTTTCTGGCAACCAAAGGAACGGTAGGCTACAACAGGGAATCAGGCGACTTCAGAAGAAATTTGACAACAGCTACCATCAATTTCAGGTTCAATATACTTAATCCTGAATCCTTCGTAATTCCTTATGTATTTGTAGGCGGAGGCGTGGCTTTATTCGACAAAAATCTTGATGTAACCGAAAAGAAAGTAGATTACCTCGCACCTTCTTTTGGTGGCGGTTTAAACCTCAAACTGGGAAAATCGGTAATACTTAATTTACAGGAAACTTTCATGTATTCCAATGCCGATAACAGAGATGGTGTTGAAGGTGATGAAAATGATATGTTCCTGTTTCATTCCTTAGGCCTGACATTTAATTTTGGCAAGAAAAAAGATGCTGATAGCGATGGTATTTCCGACCACCGCGATAATTGTCCCGGTACGCCGACTGGTGTAGCTGTTGATAAAGATGGATGTCCGCTGGATAAAGATGGCGACGGTGTTGCTGATTACCTCGATACCTGTCCTGATGTTGCCGGTACCAAAGCATTAAACGGTTGCCCTGACAGAGACGGTGACAATATTGCTGATAAAGATGACGACTGCCCCGATGTAAAGGGATTACAGGCATTTAACGGCTGCCCGGATACAGATGGCGATGGCATTGCTGATAAAGATGATCGTTGCCCTGAAGTAGCCGGACTTAAAGCACTAAAAGGTTGCCCTGATACTGACAAAGACGGAGTTGCTGACATTGACGACAAATGTGCCAACACAAAAACCGGTTATAAGGTTGATGCAATGGGTTGTGCTATTGATACCGACAAAGATGGAATTGTAGATGAAGAAGATGCATGCCCGGATAAAGCAGGTAGCTTAGCCTTGAAAGGTTGCCCTGATACAGATGGTGATGGCGTTTCGGATAAAGAAGACCGTTGCCCGGATGTAAAAGGAACCATTGCAAATAAAGGTTGCCCGGAAATGGCCAAAGAAGATGTTAAAAAAATTACAAACATTGCAAGCAAGATTTTCTTCGAAACCAACAGCGATAAACTCAAAGTTGCTTCGTTAGCGCAACTTGACGAACTGGTACTGATACTTAAAAAATATGAAGCTGCCAACTTACAGATTGAAGGCCATGCCGACAGCCAGGGAGCGGATGATTACAACCTCAACCTGTCGCAAAAACGTACCGAATCAGTTAAATCATACCTGATGAGTAAAGGCATAATGGAATCACGTCTTACTGCAGTTGGTTTTGGCGAAAGCAAACCTGTAGCTGATAACAATACTTCTTTAGGTCGTGCCAAAAACAGGAGAGTTGAATTAAAAACATCATACTAATCGTTTTCGGATAATCGATCTTATTAGTTAAAAAAAGCAAAGAGCTGTTGGTTTCAACAGCTCTTTTTTTTGTATTCCTGAATATGTGTGAATGATGTAAACCTTTTCAAAAGTTTTATAACATGGTTGCTCACAGAGGGTTTTAACTTTGTAATGATAGAATTACGAACTCTTGATGATGGCAGACCAATTGAAACAGCCATAAAAATCAAGGGTAAATAAACAACAAAAAATTTCACAACATAATTCCGGGAACAATGAAAAAGATTATAGGCATTACATTGATACTATTTCTGCTTGCAGGATGTGCACTAAACCTGGTAACAGGCCGCAAACAATTGAGCCTGGTGCCCGAATCGGAATTGCAGCTCATGGCAGTAAGCCAATACAACACCTTCTTAAAAGAGAATAAGGTATTGAACTCATCAAAAAGCAAAGATGCTGCGATGGTCGATCGTGTTGGGGCTCGTATTTCGGGCGCAATAAAATCATACTACAATAGCAAAGGAAAAACATCCATACTCGAAGGATATAACTGGGAATTTAACACTGTCGACAGCAAAGATGCCAATGCCTGGTGCATGCCCGGAGGCAAGGTTGTTGTTTATACCGGGTTGCTGCCTATAACTCAAAACGAAGCCGGATTAGCCATAGTAATGGGGCACGAGATTGCCCACTCCATTGCCAAGCATGGCAACGAACGCATGAGCCAGGCAATGGTTCAGCAAATGGGAGGCGTAGCATTGCAGGTTGCATTAGCTCAGAAACCACAGCAAACACAGGATCTTTTTCTCACATCATACGGAATCGGTAGCCAGGTAGGCGCTATGTTACCGTGGTCGCGGCAGCAGGAATCGGAAGCTGATAAGTACGGATTAATATTTGCCGCTATGGCCGGTTACGATCCGCGCGAAGCTATTCCTTTCTGGCAACGTATGTCAGCTGCCGGAGGCGCAAGCCCGCCCGAATTCCTGAGCACTCACCCATCCGATGAAACCAGGATGAAAAAGATGAACCAATATATGCCCGAAGCCATGAAATATTATACAGGCAAGAAGAAGTAACATAAACAGGGAATTCAGACAAGCATGAATTCCAGTATCACAATTATTTGATACGTTAAATACAACCCAAAATGGAAAAAATAAAGACAGAAAAAATAAAACCAACCAAAGCCACGAAAGTACTTATCGCGTTGGATTACGACAAATCCTCCGGAAAAGTAGCCCAAACCGGTTATGATATGGCAAAGGCTATGAATGCCGAAGTTATATTTCTGCATGTGATTGCCAATCCTGTATATTATTCTTCAACCGAATACTCTCCGATACTTGGGCTAACCGGTACACTTGGAGTGGAACCATCCTTGTTCGAAACAACTGAAAGGTTAAAAGAAGTAACTCGGAATTTTCTGGAAGAAGAAAAAAATCGTTTGGGTGACGAAAAAATTCAGATCATGCTGAGTGAAGGTGATTTTGCTGACACCATTTTAAAAACGGCAAAAAAACTTCACGCCAGTGTCATAGTAATAGGATCGCACAGCAGCCGGTGGCTCGAAGATATTGTTATGGGAAGTGTTACCAACAAAGTGCTGCGTAATACCACAATTCCGCTTTTCATTGTACCGACTAAAAAGCACGATTAAACTGCTCCAATTCTCCCTAATCAAGGTTACACATCTGGCAATAAATTAAAATCACAAAAAAACTGTTTGCTGAAAAAGCAATAACGTTGTTTCCTTTTCACGGAATACGTAAAGGACTTATCCTGAAAATGTTTTGTTATCCTGATTTCACTCATATAGGAATGAATGATACAAAACAAAAATGAAATTGTGTAACACTTCCCGGAAACGGAACAATCACCTTTGTATATAATTTCGAATTACTTACTTAAACTAAAATCATGAACACAAATCAAAAAATGAATAATGTAATTTCAATTGCAAAAAGGTTGATGTATGCTGCTTTCTTCGCTTCAATGGTAGTACTTATACCGGCATGTACTAAAGATGATAACGACGAAAAGGCTCATCTCTCAATCCGGATGACAGATGCACCGGCAAATTATGACGCCGTATTTATCGACGTGCAGAGTGTTGAAATTGTCGGCAACGGAGATAAAGTAGTTATGCTCAACACCAATGCAGGTATCTACAATCTTCTTGATTATTCTAACGGCCTGGATACACTTATCGCTACAGGAGACCTCGATGCCGGAACAATTTCGCAAATCAGGCTGATATTAGGCACAAACAATACAGTAGTAGTTGATGGCCTTGTTTATCCGCTCAGCACACCAAGTGCGCAACAGTCGGGGCTGAAACTTCAGGTTCATGAAACTTTTGAACCGGGTGTTTCTTATTCCATCCTTCTCGATTTTGATGCAAACCAGTCTGTTGTAAAAACCGGCAACGGCGAATATCAACTTAAACCAGTAATCCGCACTATCAATACTGCTATTTCAGGTTCAATAAGCGGCAGTGTTACTCCTATTGGGATGCTTGCTGTTGTTACTGCTATTTCTGCTGATGGAATCTCTTATTCATCGGTTACCAATGCCAGCGGCAACTTCTTAATTGCAGGCCTTCCTGCCGGAGTTTATGCTGTTACAATTTCACCCGACCTTCCGATTTTACCTGTTACATTAACCGGGAAAATCGTTACTGTAGGTGCTTTAACTAACATAGGTGTAGTAGTGTTTTAACTTCTGTTTAATGTAAAAAAAAAGGCTGGCACGAATGCCAGCCTTTTTTTTTTGAATTTCAAAACTGGGAATTGTGTAAATTTTTAAAGGAATTGTGTAATACATTGTCAGTTGTATATAATCATCTTTACAGTATGAAAATCATTGAACAATTAACAGCCGTCTACATTCACTAAACCATTACATACTAAGACATTACCGATTTTAAAGGCAACCGGAACGTACAAAAGAGCTTGTTCTTAAAGTTATTTATAACGGATTGCATCAGTATAAAAAAACATTCTCAATACACATAAAGTAATTATAACAGGAAAAGGAATAACATGGAAACACTCACCAAAGGATTGATTCAGGAACTGCTTACTGCTAATCAGGAACCCTGTATTTCACTATATATGCCTACCCACCGCACATATCCCGGAAATGCCCAGGATTTAATCCGTTTTAAAAATCTGGTTAAACAAATGGAAGCATCACTGCTGCTTAACTATTCGCCGGCAGAGGCGAAAAAACATCTTGAGCCTTTCGAATCACTTGGTAATGATACCGGTTTCTGGAATCATACCTCTGAGGGCCTGGCTGTATTCAATTCACCGGGATTTTTTAAAGCCGTTGGTATGCAACGACCGGTTGATGAAATGGTAATGGTTGCTGATAGTTTCCATACAAAACCACTGCGTCAGTACCTGCAATCTGTCGACCATTATTACCTGCTTGCATTAAGTCTGCACGATTTCAGGCTTTTCGAAGGCAATCATCACTCACTTGTTGAGGTTGATCTTGCTGATGATTCACCAAAAACGATAGAAGATGCACTTGGCGATGAACTTACCGAAAAGCATTCGACTGTAGCTTCGTATGGAGGTACCGGTGGCGAAAGTTCAACTATGCACCACGGACACGGTGGCCGGAAAGATGAATCGGACATTGATGCTGAGCGGTATTTCCGCGTGGTGGCAACCTATATTAACGATAAATATTCGAAACCTACAGGCTGGCCTCTATTGCTTGCGGCTTTGCCCGAACACCATAACCTTTTCCGGAAGGTGAGTAAAAATCCCTTGCTGATGCTCAAAAGTGTTGCAATTAACCCGGCTGCAGTTTCTCCCGACAAACTGGCAACTATGGCCTGGGAAATTATGGAACCTGAATATCTACTGAAGCTTGGCCGCATGGCTGAACAATATGCTCAGGCAAAAGCGGATGGCAAAGGCAGCGACGATTATAAGGAAGTAGCTGTAGCAGCAGTTGAAGGGCGGATAGATACACTTCTGATAGAGGCTGACCGCATGATTGCCGTGAGGATAACCAACCTGGTAACAGGAAACACCCAGAACAAAGATCTGCAAAATCCAAAAGTTGACGATCTGCTTGACGATATGGGCGAACTGGTTGAAAAAATGGGGGGCCAGGTTATGGTTCTTCCTGCTGATAAAATGCCTGCCGATACAGGGCTTGCGGCAATATTTCGCTACTAAATAAATCCTGATACAATGAAAATTCAAATAAATACCGATAAGAACATTAGCGGAAACGAAGAACTTAATGCTACTTTAACTATTTTGATTTCGGTTGAACTTAAAAGGTTTCATGATCAGATAACCCGGCTGGAAGTTCATTTGTCCGATGAGGATGGCAAAAAGGAAGGTTTTAATAGTATTCGATGTATGCTCGAAGCGCGCCTCGAAAACTTTAAACCGATTGCTGTAACTGAACATTCGGATACCGCTAAAAATGCAGTACATGGAGCATTGAAAAAAATGAAAACCTCCATCGATACCCTGCTAAGCCTCAAAAGGAGTTATTAAGAATAAAGTAAAAGCACACGTGATAAATATAAAGTCTGTAAGTTTTCAAAAATGAAGAGCTTCAGTTTACAGATTTTAGGTTCACAAATACGAATAAAGAATACTGTTTAAAGCATTTTTAAAACATTAAAAAAACAAAATCCCATGCAAATACAGAATCATTTATTACAGAAAGAAGACTATAACGCGAATAAATGGTTTGCTTTAGCCTTTATGCAACCTCATGAAATCAATGAGAATACCAGCATTCATACTCTTATCCCCGAATTTGATGATATACCTGTAGAATTTGAAAAGCCAGACAACAAATGGCACAAAGTCGTGCTAACATGGTTTTTTACAGGCATTAACAAGGAAAAGTTCAGGGCGAAATCAGGTATTGATAAAGAAAAAGCATTTTCCCACCTTTCGGTATTGATTGGCGACTGGAGCCTGAAACATAATCACAAAATAGCCGGTGCCGCTTTTTTAATGTCATTATGGTTCGAGGACTTTGCCTTGTAAATGAAATACCGGTTCGCAACACAATGTGCTTGATGAACGCAGGCTCAATAAGTTTCGGAAAGGAAAAACATAAGGTTTATACCTGATCATACCTGTTTTGTAAAAGGGGAATACCAACAAACATAACCTGATTGCTGATATTCGCTGATCTGATCATAATAGTACAAATTACAATTTCAAAAAAAACTGAACATGAAGACGAAAGAATTTAAAAAAGTACTGATTGCTTTGGATTACGACAAATCATCCAAAAAAGTTGCAGAAACCGGTTATGCGATGGCCAAATCCATGAATGCCGAAGTTATACTTCTGCATGTAATATCCGATCCTGTTTATTATTCCTCAGCCGAATACTCCCCTATTGTCGGGCTTACAGGTTCGCTCGGAGTAGCTCCATCGCAAATGGATACTGCTGAAAGGCTTAAAGATTTAACTCAGAATTTTCTGTCCGAAGAAAAAAACCGTTTGGGTGACGAAAACATTCAGATCCTACTGAAAGAGGGTGATTATGCAGATACTATATTAAAAACAGCAACGAAACTCCATGCAAGTATAATAGTAATTGGATCGCACAGCAGCCGGTGGCTCGAAGATATTGTTATGGGAAGTGTTACAAGCAAAGTGCTGCGACATACTACAATTCCACTTTTCATTGTACCAATGAAAAAACAGGATTAAGGGTGCTCATCCAATAGTAAAAAATGTGGTATTCCAAATCAATTGAAGAAGTTCTCTCGGAATTAAAAGTCGAAACGCTAGAGGGACTTTCCGATACGGAAGCTAAAATCCGGCTCGAAACCTATGGCGAAAACAAACTGCTTGCGAAAAAGAAAAAGAGCATTCTCATTCTGTTCCTTTTACAACTCCGCGACTGGCTTATCTATATACTTTTTGCGGCGGTAATTATCACGGTATTTTTAGGCCATTACACGGATGCCGGTATCATCATGCTTGTAATTACCATTAATGCTGTGCTCGGTGTAGTGCAGCAGGTAAAAGCAGGCAAAGCGATTGAGGCTTTGCAAAAAATGGCTTTTCCTAAAGCCCTTGTTCGCAGAAACGGAGAGGTTAAAGAAGTTGATTCAGCAGAAATAGTGCCCGGCGACATACTCATCCTCGATGCCGGACGCATCATAGCTGCTGATCTGCGGCTTATCGAATCAGCTAACCTCCACATCGAAGAATCAGCCCTCACCGGCGAATCTGTTCCTTCCGAAAAAGATGCTTCACTTATTCACAGCGATCCCCAAACTCCTGTCGGCGACCGGGCGAATTGTGCATTTATGTCAACGCCTGTTACCAATGGCAGAGGTATAGGGGTGGTGGTAGAAACGGGAATGAAAACCGAAATCGGAAAAATAGCCGACATTATAAACACCGAAACAAAATCCAAAACCCCGCTCGAAATAAGGCTTGATAAACTAGGGAAAACGCTGGGCGTAATAGCTATCGCTATCTGTGTGGTTATCTTTATCATTGCTTTATTGCAGGGCAGGGAACTGCAGGAAATGTTCCTGATGTCGGTTTCGCTGGCTGTAGCAGCTATTCCCGAAGGTCTGGCAGCTATAGTTGCCGTAGTCCTTTCCATCGGGGTAACAGGCATGTCGAAGAAAAATGCCATAATAAAGAAACTTCCTGCAGTGGAAACACTCGGTTCTGTTAATATTATCTGTTCTGACAAAACAGGTACCTTAACACAGAACAAAATGACTGTAACAACCCTTTTCAACCTCGGGGGTAAAATACCGGTTGTACGCAATCAAAAAAACGACGCTTCCGAAGATGCCCTGTTTTTGTCGAAAGCCATGTTTCTGTGTTCCGATGCAACGTATGAAAAAGGGCATGGAACCGGCGACCCGACCGAAATTGCTCTACTGCTGCTAGCTGATGACCTGGGAATTAACCGCGAAACTGAGAACTCAACTAATAAACGTGTTGGCGAGTATTCGTTCGATTCGGACCGCAAACTAATGTCGACGCTATATGAGGAAAACGGGAAGTACACGGTTTTTACCAAAGGCGCCCTGGGAAGCCTGCTTCCCATTTCGACACATGTGCTTGAAAAAAGAAAAGTAATTCCAATTACTGACGAACACCGGAACCAATACCTCGAAGCAGCTGAAAACATGGCCGGCAATGCTCTACGTACTTTGGGCGTTGCTTATAAACCGGCAGACTCTGTTATTGATGCCTCCGAAATGGAAAAGAAAATGATCCTCGCCGGCCTTGTTGGTATGATCGATCCGCCAAGGCCCGAAGTAAAAACGGCTATTCAGCAAGCATTACAAGCAGGCATTACTACCATTATGATTACCGGCGACCACCGAAACACTGCTTTTGCCATTGCTCATGAACTGGGAATTGCCGAAACCCTGGACCAGGTGCTTACTAGCCGCGAAATTGATGAATTAACAATTGATGAGTTTGCAGGCACGATTGAGAATTATCGGGTATTCGCGCGTGTTTCGCCCGAGCACAAGGTAAAAATTGTACAGGCGTTGAAATCGCATGGCAATATTGTTTGCATGACCGGCGACGGGGTTAACGACGCGCCTTCGTTAAACAGTGCCGATATCGGTATTGCTATGGGTATTACCGGAACTGATGTTGCCAAGGGGGCAGCTGATATGATACTTACCGACGATAACTTCGCAACCATTGTTTCAGCCATCGAACAAGGCAGGAATATATACAACAACATTAAAAAGACGGTTATCTTCCTGCTTACCTGCAATCTTGGAGAGGTGATAGCCGTTTCCGTTACGCTACTGATAGGTTGGGAAGCGCCGCTGATAGCCACCCAGCTGCTGTGGATAAACCTGATTACGGATTCCTTCCCTGCTATTGCCTTAGGCATGGATCCGGGCAACCCTGATGTGATGAAAGAAAAACCGCGCGATGCAAAAGAGAGTTTCTTCGCCGGCGGTGCAGGCATGCACGTTATCTTAGGCGGAATATTAATCGGCGGATTAACCATTTTTGCTTTCTGGTTCGGATATTACGAACACGGATACAATCCCTTCAGCGATTCAGTTCCCTTAAATACAGTGGAATACGCCCGTACAATGGCTTTTATGGTGCTGGTTATCGCCCAGTTATTCTACTCATTGGCTGTGCGCAACAGTTCAAAATCTATTTTTCAGATTGGCGTATTCTCCAACAAATACCTTTCGGGTGCCATTTTGCTGGGAGTACTTTTACAACTGCTGGTTATTGCTATTCCGGCTATGCAGCGAGCTTTCCATCTGCAAATGATTGATATGCGTGCATGGATAATAGTTATTGCCCTCGGGCTGGTTCCGCTTTTCTTTAATGAGATTTTGAAAGTGTTTATCAGGGCACGGCTGAAAAGAAAGAGATAAAATCAACCCATTCAGCCTAAAGCCCGATCCCGAAATTAACTTCAAAAGATAATTCCCAAAAAACTATGGATTTCGTCGATTATTATAAAATTCTGGGTATTGAAAAAACGGCAACTGCCAAAGACGTTAAAAGCGCCTACCGCAAATTAGCCCGCAAGTATCATCCCGATTTAAATCCGAATGATACGGATGCCAAAAGTAAATTCCAGCAGATAAACGAAGCCAATGAAGTACTTAGTGATCCCGAAAAGCGTAAGAAATTCGATCAGTATGGCAAGGACTGGCAACATGCTGATGAATTTGAAAAACAAAAACAATATAAGCGACAATCAGCAAATTCAGGCGGACAGAGGTTTTCAGGCGGGCAATCCGAGGGCGATTTCTCCGATTTTTTCGAAAACCTGTTTGGGGGTGCTACAGGTGGAAGCCGCGGCAGACAAGCCACATACCGCGGCGAAGATTTTAAAGCTGAACTGCAGTTAAACCTTATTGATGCATATAAATCTCAAAAACAAACTTTAACAGTTAACAGCAAAAAGATAAGGATTACAATTCCTGCCGGTATCGAAAACGGGCAAACTATAAAAATCCCGGGTCATGGTGGTCCCGGACGAAATGGAGGGCCAAACGGCGATTTGTTTATAACATTTTTAATTGCCAATAACGCCAACATTAAACGTTTAGGCGATAATCTGTACACTACCGTTGACCTTGATTTATTTACAGCAGTATTGGGGGGCGCAATAACAATCGATACCCTCGAAGGTAAGGTTAAACTGAATGTCGCACCCGAAACCCAGAATGGAAGTAAAATTAAACTTAAAGGCAAAGGGTTCCCCTTGTATAAAAACGAAGGCCGTTTTGGTGATTTTATTGTGACCTGGAATATTAAAACTCCTACCAATCTCACGGAAAAGCAGAAAGAATTATTTACCGAATTATCAAAATCTTAAAACATTAGCCATGCAAACCGAATATTTAGTTGCTGTTGATGAGTTTTGCGCCTGTCACAACATTGATATCTCATTTATAAGTTCGTTGCAGCAAACCGGGCTGATTGAAATTCATACCATTGAAGAAACCGGCTTTATCGAATCAAGCCAGCTGCAGCAGGTTGAGAAGTGTATCCGATTTCATTACGATATGGATATAAACATCGAGGGAATTGAAACCATAACGCATTTATTGCAGCTGATTACCTCGCTGCAGAGCGAAATTACCATGCTCCGGAATCAGCTCAGATTGTATGAATCTAATGAAGAGTAAGAATATGTGAAAGGTGTAACTCTTTTAATAAATTATGTAATGCTTTCGTAACTGATCCTGCCCACCTTTGTATTGTGAAAATTATTTCACACATGCCCCGCCGGTTGCGGGCTCTAAAACATAATATTATGAATACTGACGAAGTAAAAGGAAACTGGAATGAGCAAAAAGGCAAACTCAAACAAAAATTTGGATTTTTAACTGACAATGACCTTATGTTCGAAGAGGGCAAAAAAGACGAAATGCTCGGCAGACTTC
>CAZBZA010000076.1:0-11790 GCA_964495865.1 uncultured Lentimicrobiaceae bacterium | reverse complement strand
CAACGTAAATGAAGCTCCGGTTATCAACAACCAGGCTTTCTCCCTTGCTGAAAACACAGCCAATGGAACCAATATTGGAACAGTAGTAGCTTCAGATCCCGATGCAGGTCAAACCCTTACTTATTCCATCCTTTCAGGAAATACAAGTGGTGCTTTTGCCATCAATGCTTCAACCGGAGTATTGACGGTAGCTAATTCTTCAGCTATAAATTTTGAAGTAACTCCTTCATTTGCACTTGTTGTAGAAGTGCTGGACAATGGTACTGATCCTTTAAGCAGCACGGCTACGGTAACAGTTTCATTGATGAATGTTAATGAAGTTCCGGAAATCAACAACCAGGCTTTTTCAATTGCTGAAAACTCAGCTAATGGAACCAACGTTGGGACCGTAATTGCTTCTGACCCCGATGCAGGTCAAACCCTTACCTATTCAATCCTTTCAGGAAACACAAGCGGTGCTTTTGCCATCAATGCAACAACCGGAGTTTTGACAGTAGCTAATTCAACAGCTTTAAACTTTGAAGTAACACCTTCATACGCGCTTGTATTAGAAGTGCAGGATAACGGAACCGGATTGTTGAGTAGTCAGGCTACGGTAACAGTTTCATTGATGAATGTTAATGAGGCTCCGGTTGTAACTAACCAATTGTTTGTTGTTAACGAAAATTCACCAAATGGAACAATAGTTGGAACTGTAATTGCTACTGACCCCGATGCCGGACAAGTACTTGCTTTTTCAATTTTATCAGGAAATGTAGCTAATGACTTTGTTATTAATGCTAATACAGGTGTAATTTCTGTTGCTAATTCATTGGCATTGAATTTTGAAGAAAATTCGTCATTTGCCCTATTGATAAATGTACAAGATAACGGCACAGGAAATTTAAGTAGTCAGGCAATTGCAACCATTGCGCTTACTGATGAAAACGAGGCTCCTGTGATGAGTAACCAGTTCTTTTCTATTGCCGAAAATTCAGCAAACGGAACTCCTGTCGGAACCGTGGTTTCAACTGATCCTGATGCTGGCCAGGCTCATACTTATTCAATTCTGTCAGGAAACACTATTGGTGCTTTTGCTATAAATGCAACAAGTGGGATTGTTTCCGTCGCTAACTCTGCAGTCTTAGACTTTGAAGTAATTCCTTCATTCGCTCTGGTAGTAAAAGTTCAGGATAACGGAGCCGGCAATCTGAGCAGCCAGGCAATAGTAACTGTTTCTTTAACTGATGTTAATGAGAATCCAACAGTTAATAACCAAGCCTTTAGTGTGTATGAGTATGCTCCTACAGGAACTGAAGTGGGAACCATTCAGGCTATTGATCCCGACGCAGGGCAAGTATTAAGCTACGCAATAACCGCTGGAAATACAAATAGTGCTTTCGAAATAAACAGTGCAACAGGTATTATTACAACTTTGAATTCAGCTGCAATAAGTTACTTTAACAACCCTGTTTTCAATCTTATGGTGAGAGTTACCGACAATGGCACAGGTAATTTATATGATGATGGAATCATTACCATTCATGTTCTACCTGGTATAAATCAACCTCCTGTAATTAACGATCAAACATTTTTTGTGAATGAAAATTCAAGTAACGGGAGTTCAGTTGGTTTTGTTGAAGCCTATGACCCTGATGCCGGACAGATACTAAACTTTTCAATCCTGGCTGGAAACATGGATGATGCTTTTGCAATCAATTCATCAACGGGTGAAATAACCGTTTCCAGTTCATTCGCTCTCAATTATAACACTAACCCAATCTTTAACTTAACAGTAAATGTGCAAGATAACGGCACATTGAGTCTTGAAGATCAGGCAACTGTAACAATTAATTTAGTAAATGTAAGTGAACCTCCGGTGATTTCCAACCAGACCTATAAGACAACTGAACATCAGCCAGTTGGGACACAAGTTTGTACGGTCCTTGCTTCGGGATCAGGTAATTCACTATCATTCAGCATTCAGGCTGGAAATATTGGCAATGGTTTTGCAATAAATACCAACACCGGAGATTTATCTATTAATAATCCAAATGCTGTATGCTATGAAGGCAACCCGAAATTTGATCTTTTGGTAAAAGTCCAGGATAGTGAAGGTCTTTCATCAGAGGCAATTGTCACGGTGAACGTTATGGATATTAACGAAAATCCGGTTTGTAACAATCAGGATTTCAGTATAGAAGAAAATGTTCTGCCGAATACAATTGTAGGTACTGTTATTGCAACCGAGCCTGATTTTAACCAGACTTTAACTTATTCTATCGTTTCAGGAAATATCAACGATGCATTTACTTTAAGTGAAACTGACGGCCTGATTAGAGTAAATAATCCTGAATCGCTCAATTATGAAGAGAATCAGGTATTTGATTTGATTGTTTCGGTTCAGGATAATGGTGCTGGTAATCTGATTACATTTTCCAACATCACCATTAATTTACTTGACGTGAATGAATATCCTGTTTTCGGGAACCAGGTATTCGACGTAGTCGAAAATTCAGCAAGCGGAACAGAAATCGGATATTTGTCGGCAACTGATCCCGATGCAGGTCAATCAATAAATTTCATTATAATTGGCGGAAATGAAAATCAGACATTTACATTAAATCCTGCAACAGGTTTATTGAGTGTTGCGGATCCGGCCACGATGTTTTTTGACATTAACCCAGTGTATATCCTGACTGTAATTGCACAGGATAACAGCACCGATTCACTTGTAACATTAGCACTGGTAACAATAAACGTAATAAAAGAAATCGCCGGGCAAATTATTTACATTGATCCAACCAATGAAAATGATATTTCCGAAAACGGCACTATTGATCACCCGTTCGATTCGTGGGAAGATGTTACTTTCAATAATGGAAGCACCTATCTGCAAAAGCGAGGAACAACCTTCAAATCAAATAAATCTATAATTATAAGCAAAAAAACAAATATTGCTATTGATGCGTATGGTAATGGGCACAATCCTGTTATTTACAATTTGAAGGCAGGAACTCATGCTATAGAATTTGATAACACAATCAATTGTGAAATCCGTAACCTGGAGATATTTTCGGATCAGAAAGGCATATCAGGTATATTCGTTACAGGAGATGATAGTAAAAGTCTGACAATTGAAAACTGCAAATTGCATGATGTTATTTATGGAATTATTTCGAACTCACGGATTAAAGAACTCAAAATTCTGAGTACGGGAATATTCAATACCGGACTTGACGGAATCAGTGCAGATGAATTTTTGAGCATCGAAATAAGAGACTGCAAAATTTCTTCCGTTAACCAAAATTGGTTCAGAGATCCTTATTCTACAGGTAGTTGCATAAGTTTAAGTTCAGGTGAGGGTAAAGTTTACATTCATAAGAATGAACTTGATCACTCAACCACTGGCAACATGTCCGTTGTTAAGCTCAATGGCTTAAAAATGGACGGCCTAATCGAAAATAATACATTGAATGGAAACAAAATTTCAGATAATCATTGTTTAAATTTGAGTAATACTAGCGGTAATTATATTGTTCGCTACAATACAATTATTGGCGGAAAAACGGGAGTAAATGTAAATTCCGAATCGGTCAGAATTTATTACAATCAAATGATATCGAATCAGGTTGCTGTTATGGTTCAGCCTAAAAAAGCTGCTTTAATTATGAACAATACTTTTGTAGCAAATGATAAATACGCTGTTGAAAGCCTAACTGGCTCAAAAGTTAGCACTTCGAACAACATATATTACATCACTCCATCTGCACCGAAAGCATTCAAATTTGAAGGATCATTTGTTTCAGATTTCAACTTGTTCAATATCGAAAAATCCGAATTTTTAAATGGTTACAGTACTTTAGCATCATGGACAGCCGCAAGCGGGCAGGACAAGAACTCACTGGTTAAGGATCCGCAATTTGAAAATGGTGCTGAAGGCAATTTCCGGATAAAACCAAATTCTCCTTGTATAAACAAAGGGTCGGATTTAAAGCTGGAAAAAGATTTCTTTGGAACAAAGGTTCCACAGGCTGGAAAGCCAGATATCGGATTCTGCGAATCCGAAAGCGGAAGTACTGATCCAGAAGAAGAAACCATTCCTCTGGTTGATCTCAACAGTTTGATTGATTTAACTGTTTATCCTAATCCTACTACCGGGATTATTAACATTGACCTCGAAAAAGTTATGGAGCAGGAAGTTAACATCCGGATAATAAACATGAATGGATATCAAATCTATTCGACTGCCTCACAAGGCCATAAAGAAGTCAAAATCAGCCTTGAAAACGAAAAATCAGGATTGTATATAGTTCATTTCATGATAAATGGGATGGAATTTACGAAGGGGGTTGTGGTGAAGAGATAGAAAATAGGCTGTTAGTTTGTCATTGGTAATCTCTTATGTGCTAATGGTTTTAAAAATAAGAGAAATAAGAAAACAAATTTCAAATAGTTAGATAATAAAATCCTCCTGAACGCTCACATTTGAATTAGAATGTCAACTTGACAGTATTCTACCCATTCAAAATTTTATTGGCTATATAGGCCTCGTAAACGAAATTTAGTTAACAACAAGAATTCTCCAATCATTAGCTACCAAGGCTTAAGTAGTATGTAGGCAATAGTGCGAAGCTGATTTCTTTTTGTTTTCCTTTAATTATTCTGGAGGATAACCAAAAAAATAATCATTTTAGCTCAATTTAAGATTATTGAAAATTGTTTACAACGAATACTATTGTTTTGGGCTAATTAAGCCTGTTTTTTTTAACTTTGCAAAAACAATGAATTATTCTAATTGTTAAATTAATAGCTATGATTTTTCATTAACAGAGGACAATTCAAATTGTATTTTCCCAATTAATGAATAATTACAACAATAAAAATACAAACGTAATATCTTTGAAAATTATAGATTTCACATAACAATCATGAGTCAGACAAAAGAAGTAATTTTAGAAAAAATCAGGGCATATGTTTTACAATCAGCCTACGCTGCCCAAGAAGAAATTAATGATAATACTTTAATATTTGCAGAAGGTTATTTCGACTCAATGGGATTTGTTATGCTAATATCATTTCTTGATGAAGAGTTTGGTATTGAGGTTATGGATTCCGAATTAATTGAAGAGAATTTCGAATCGATTAGTGCTATAAACAATTTTCTCCTTAAAAAGCTTAATTAATCCGATATGTGTGGCATTGTCGGAATAATAGATTACAATAACACATCGGACAGAAAACCAATTGTTGAAAAAATGCTTTCAATAATTAGCTACAGAGGTCCTGATGATAGTGGTATATACAATTCAAAGTTTTCGACAATCGGAAATAACCGATTGAGTATAGTTGATATTGAAGGTGGCAGACAGCCAATCTCTGATCAAACAGGCCGATATTGGATCGTTTTCAATGGTGAAATTTTCAATTATCCTGAATTGAGATCAGGTCTGATACAAAAGGGATACATTTTCCAAACTCATTCTGATACCGAAGTATTGGTGCAGCTTTTTGCTGTGTATGGAAAAAATTGTCTTGAAATGCTTAACGGGCAATTTGCTTTTGCAATTTGGGACAAAGAAGAAGAAGAAATGTTTATTGCACGAGACAGGGTTGGGATAAGGCCGTTGTTTTATACAATTCATAATGACACCTTTTCTTTTGCATCAGAAATAAAATGTCTTTTTGAACAGGAGGAAATTATTCCGGAGTTCAATCCTGAAAGCTTAATGCAGATTTTTACTTTCTGGACTGTAATAACACCTAATACTGCTTTTAAAAATATTTTCGAGCTTTCGCCCGGCGAGTATATGGTCTATAACCGCGATGGCATAAAAAAGGAAAAATACTGGGAATTAAATTTTGAAATATCCGATTCATCAATATCTATGCAATCAGCCATGCATAAATTTGATGAGTTATTTCAGGACTCCGTAAGAATACGTTTAAGAGCAGATGTTGAAGTAGCTGCCTACCTTAGCGGTGGATTAGATTCAAGCACCACAGTAGCATATATTAAGGATATAGAACCAAAAGTACTGCATACTTTTTCAGTAGGATTTGAAGAAGAAAGTTATGATGAAAGTTCCTTTCAAAATGAAGCTGTAAAGTATTTCGATACTTCACATAATTCAATTGTATGCTCTTCTTCCAAAATTGCGGATACGTTTCCTGATATTGTATGGCATTGCGAAATCCCCCTTATGAGAACAGCATCGGTACCCATGTTTTTGCTCTCGAAATTAGTCAAAGAAAAAGGAATTAAAGTAGTAATTACAGGGGAAGGTGCAGATGAAATTTTAGGGGGATATAATATTTTCAAAGAAACTAAAATAAGACGATTCTGGGCTAATCAACCAGACTCTGTATTCAGGCCTCTTCTTCTTAAAAAGCTCTACCCCTATCTTCCTCAAATGAAGCAGGCTAATCCGCAGATTCTCAAGATGTTTTTCGGCTTCAGACTTGATGATATTGAAAATCCGTTTTATTCTCACCAACTCCGGTGGAATAATTCAAATCACATTACCAAGCATCTTGCGCCAAACTTAAAAAATATCCTGAAAGACTATTCTCCATTAAATGCTCTAAGCAGCAGGTTGCCAAAGCTTTTCAATTCATGGGACCCGGTGTCGAAGGCTCAATGGATTGAAACTACTGTATTCATGTCGGGGTATTTGCTCTCATCCCAGGGCGATAGGATGGCTTTGGCCAATTCTGTCGAAGGCCGCTATCCTTTTCTTGATTACAGACTAATTGAGTTTTGTGCATCCTTGCCGTCAAAATACAAATTGAATGGCTTGAATGAAAAGCATATGCTTAAAAAGCTAATGCAGGACAGAATACCTGAGAGTATCGCAAAAAGAAGCAAACAAGCATACAGAGCGCCAATATCAAGTGTTTTTATATCAGGCAATGCTCCTGATTATGTTAACGAGATGCTCTCGGAAAGATTTATAAAAAAAGCCGGTGTATTTAATCCCGAATCTATACATTCGGTGCTTTCCAGGATAAAGAAATCAGGTATATCTTCTGAAGTTGATAACATGCTGATTACTTTTATTATATCGACCCACCTTCTGTTTGATCAGTTCATTCAAAAAAACAATTCCCGTTATAGAACAGCGAAATTGAACAATCCTCTAATAATTGATGATCTTTAATTTATATAAATGGAAACCCGCAAAAAATTCTCCAGAGATATAATACTACTCGACAATGTTGAAACTAGTGTAAATGGTATTGTCGATAAGCTTCATAATGATGTACTGCATAAGTTGAAACGCTTTGGTACAGTTATAGGGATTAGTGGTGGTATAGATTCTGCTGTATGCATGGCATTGGCAGCCAAAGCATTTGGCCCGGGAAAAGTACTGGGGATCATGCTACCCGAAAAAGATTCAAGTCCCGAAAGTGAACTCCTGGCTATTGATTTGGCTAATAAATTTGGAGTTGAAGTTATTAAGGAAGATCTTACCCATATTCTTTCAGGTTTCGGGTGCTATGAACGCCGTGATGAAGCTGTTAGGCGTGTTTTTCCCGAGTTTAATTCTGCTACTCATAAAATGAAGATTGGAATCAGACAGGGAAGCATATACAGCAATCTTCCTCCTGTTTTTTATATTACAATAATTAACGAAGAAGGGATTCGTAAGGAACATATGCTCCCTGTGAAAGAATACCTTCAGATTGTTGCAGCATCAAATTTCAAGCAACGCTCCAGAATGTCAATGCTTTATTATCATGCAGAATTGCGACATTATGCTGTGGTAGGGACACCTAATAAGCATGAACACAACCAGGGATTTTTTGTTAAATACGGTGATGGTGGAGCTGATGTGATGCCAATCGTGAATCTTTATAAAACGCAGGTTTACCAATTAGCAAGACACCTTGGAGTTACTGAAGAAATTATTGATAGGACACCTACTACTGATACATATACAGCAGAGCAAACTCAGGAAGAATTCTTTTACCAGATGCCTTTCGAACTCATGGATACATATTGGTTTGCATTTGAAAATGGGTATCCACCTGAAATTGTTGCTGAAGTTATGGGTGAAGGATTAGAACGTGTTAATACTTTATTCCGGAACTTTGAGCGGAAAATTAAAACTACAGAATATCTGAGGATGTCTCCTATAAAAGACTATTAATGTTAATAGAAATACTTTTTAAAATCGCTCATTTCAGGAACGGGAATTATCGCTTTGTACCGTTCTATTTTAAACACAAAGAAAATGATTAAAATCCCTCAACGTTTGCTTGGTGAGGCCTTACTTTACTCCGCTGAGAAGAACCCTTCAAAAACAGCAATTATTGTTAAAGGAGCTGAGTATTCCTATATTCAGCTAAAAGATAATGCTGAAAAACTTGCGGATTATCTGATCAAATCAGGAATAAGAAAAGGCGACAGGGTTGCTATTTGCATGAATAACTCATGGCCAACTATAGTCTCAGTTTATGGCGCAACAATTGCAGGAGCGGTTTTTGTAATCATAAATCCGCAAACAAAAGCTGATAAATTAGGATATATTTTAAATGATAGTGGCTCAAAAATACTGATTACTGAAATCTACTTAAAAAAAGAATTTTTAAAAGCGGTAAAATACACCAGTGATATTACGGAAATTATTTACACAGGAAAATCTGAACTGGAAATAAAAGATCAACATATTGAATTTACCTGTTTTGAAGGTGTTTTAGCGAAACATACAACGGCTTCAGACTTCCCAGAAATTATTCCTAACGACCTGGCTGCTTTAATTTATACCTCAGGAAGCACCGGATTCCCAAAAGGTGTGATGATGACTCATCAAGCGATGGTGTTTGCTTCATGGAGCCTCATTCAATACCTGAGATTATCGGAAAACGAGAGAATCCTGTTGCTTTTACCATTAGCATTCGATTATGGATTATATCAACTCTTAATGTCAGTTACACTAGGTGCGACATTAATTGTTGAACAATCATTCATTTTCACAGCTTCCATTTATAGTCAGATTGAACAGTTTAAACCAACTGTATTTCCCGGGGTACCCACCATTTATGCAATGATGATTGCCGGAAACAAAAAAAACAAAATATACTTTGAGTCAATTCAAAAGATTACGAATACAGCTGCTGCCTTACCTGCAGAATATATTCCTGAGCTCAAAAAGATATTTCCAAATGCTTTGATCTTTAAGATGTATGGACTGACTGAATGCAAAAGAGTCTGCTATCTTGAACCTGAACTAATTGATTTAAAGCCGGATTCAGTGGGTAAAGCTATTCCCGGAACTGAAATTTTTCTCTTGTCCCCTTCTGGAGAACTTACACCGAAAGGAGAACCAGGAATTTTGCATATCAGAGGCCCCCATTTAATGTCAGGCTATTGGAATAATGAAGAACTAAGCTCCAAAATGCTTAAGAAAGCATATTTACCTGGTGAGAAGATTTTATGCTCAAACGATTGGTTTAAAATGGATATTGATGGAGATTTGTATTTTCTTGGGCGAAATGATGATATTATTAAATCAAGGGGAGAAAAAGTTAGTCCCGTGGAAATTGAAAATGTAATATATAAAATAACCGCCATCAAAGAGGTGGCGGTTATTGGTATTCCAGATAAAATATTAGGTGAATCAATAGTAGCTTTTATAACTACTCATAATACTGATGTTCAATTAAATGAAAAGGAAGTATTAAGAGAATGTGCTGTTAACCTTGAAAATTTCATGGTTCCTCAAAAAATTGTTTTTTTAGATGAAATGCCAAAAAATTCAAATGGCAAGATTGATAAATTAGCATTGAAAGATTTTGAGATAAAAAATGAAGAAGTAAGTGATGTGAATTAAATTACTTCGTTTGAGAAAACGAGTTTAAATTTCATGAATTTCTGAGAAAAATTATTGTAACTTTGGATTATGAATACCATAAATTCAAATTATTAATAAAAGGAACAATCAACATTCTATAAAAAAGAATCGCCTTGTTGCTTTAGATTCTTCCGTAAATTCTTCAGAGCTGTTATAAGCATTACAAAAACCAGTAAAAATGAGCTATATATCTATCCTGAAATTGATTAACCTTTACATGGATAAAGATAAATTATGTAATAAAAATAAAAAAAACTTTTGATACCATGATGTTCAACAATCAAAATGTAAGAATAAGTCCAAAAGCCAAAATAGGTAAAAACGTTCGTATTGGAGACGATTCAGTAATATTTGATAATGTAGTTATTGAAGACAATGTAACTATTTCACATAATTGCATTATTGGTGAGCCATTAAATGAGTATTATTCAAATCCTGCTTATGAGAATCCGCTTACAGTAATTGGAGCTAATTCCCTAATAAGAAGCCATGCAATTATTTATGCAGGTAATATGCTTGGTGAAAATGTTACAACCGGACATCGGGTTAATTTAAGGGAGAATAATTTGATCGGCCATGACACTATGATTGGCAGTTGTTCTGATATTCAAGGGAATGTGACAATTGGTCATTATACACGAATTTATAGTAGCGTTGCTATTGCTCCTTTATCTAAAATTGGTAATTTCGTTTTTATATATGCATTCACAGTATTAACAAATGATCCCTACCCTCCTTCTTTAGATGTTAAAGGTTGTACAATTTCCGATTATTCTCAGATTGCGGCCAACTCAACTATATTATCCGGTATAAATATTGGGCAGAACTGCCTTATTGGAGCAGGAAGCGTTGTAAATCATGATGTTCCCGATTATTCAATAGCTACCGGGAACCCCGCAAAAAAGGTTTTAGACATAAGAAAATATATCTTACTGGGTAAAGGACGGCTCTATCCATGGATGTACAGGTTTTCCAGGGGGATGCCTTGGGAGGACATTGGCTATGAAAACTGGATGAAGAATAATAAAAATGAATGATTATTCATCTAAAATCACTATTTCATTGATTTATAAAATATTTGGTACGAATACAGTTTACTAATCCTGAACAAAGTTTTAGGGTTTATTTCTGGGCTAATAAAACTCTGATATTTCCATGATTATCATTAATGCTCTCCACTTTTTCGTATCTTCCGGATCTTATACAGAGTTGCATTATGAATTCGCCTTGCCCAACTCCTACTTCAAAAGCTAACCAACCTGATTTATTCAGAAATTTTGGAGCTTCAGTAATTAGGCGTTGAATAATTTTAGTACCTAGCAATCCCCCGTCAAAAGCCAATGATGGTTCATTCTCTGATATTTCAGGGTTCATATTTTTAACCTTAGCCACCGAAATATAAGGCGGATTGCATACAATTAGGTCGACTTTTTCATAAAACTCAGGTTTATCCATTGCTTCGAACAAATCTCCCTGAAAAGCGGCAACCCGATTTTTCTGGTTTAAATGGTTAATGTTGTCCCGAGTCAGGTCAACAGCATCGAAAGAAATATCCGTGGCATAAACATACGCTTTTTCATTCAAGGATGCAATTGATATTGCAAGATTTCCGGCTCCACAACAAACATCAAAAACATTAATTTTCTCCTTTCCCAAGGATATTTCTTCTGAGATAGCCAATGCTTTCCAACCTAAAATTTCAGTTTCCTTGCGAGGTATTAATGCCCTGTTATCACACAAAAAATCAATACCCATAAATCTTTGCCTCCCGGTAATGTAAGCAAGTGGGGTATTATTTAACCTTATTCCAATCAGTTCCTGTAGGTTTTCCGATTGCGCGTTATCTAATCTGGGCAATTCTGACTCTAAAGCTGCTTCGGCAGACTTTTGTATTCCCATTGCAACGAACCATAATGCTTTTATTGTTGACTCAAGGGTTTCTTCAGGTTTGTCT
>CAZBZA010000075.1:0-11821 GCA_964495865.1 uncultured Lentimicrobiaceae bacterium | reverse complement strand
AAAGTAAGAGAAAAAATAGTTCAATCCGATATTAACAAACGATCAATATACTTTAATATCTCATTCATCAGCACATTCAAATAAAATTTGACCCATTCAATCTACTATTACATTTCTTATGATAAATGAACATGGTAACATTTGATCTACAATTAAAAAATACAATGAATACCGATTTATGAAATATTAACAGTGAAAAAGATACCACTGAAAAAATTGCTCAAAAGCTCCGCTAACAGGCCTTTTGGCTCATTTTCTGCATTCATTTCCCACTTTCTGAAAGGCCGGGAGTTTTGGGTATCAATTCAAATTAATGGATTAGCTCTATGGCTGTTATTGGTTCAGTACCAATAAATTTACTAACTTTGCATTCCCAATCAAGTGAGTTGCTTACCATGGAGAAAACAAAAATTCTATTTGTAACACAGGATATTACCCCTTTTATGAAAGACAGTCCTATGGGGCTGATTTCAAGGCATTTACCGCAAGGAATCCAGGAAAGAGGACGTGAAATCCGTACTTTTATGCCCCGTTTTGGCAACATTAACGAACGCAGAAACCAACTTCATGAAGTAATTCGTCTTTCGGGCATGAACCTGATCATTGACGATACCGACCATTCACTTATTATCAAAGTTGCGTCCATTCAGCAAGCCCGGATGCAGATATATTTTATTGACAACGAAGACTATTTCCATCGTAAATACGTATACCGCGACAAGAACAATGCATTTTTCGAGGATAACGACGAGCGGGCTATTTTCTTTGCACGGGGAGTTCTCGAAACAGTAAAAAAACTTGGCTGGAGTCCTGATATTGTTCATTGCCATGGCTGGATGTCGGCGCTTACACCTCTCTATGTTAAAAAGGTTTATCACGAAAACCCTTTGTTTTCAGGAGCTAAGGTAGTTTTATCAATTTATGACGATGATTTTACCGAGCCTTTACACCCCAATCTTCAGGCAAAACTTAAGCACGAAAATATTGCGTTAAAAGACCTCAAACATTTTAAGAAACCCGATTACGTAAGCCTGATGAAAGCATCCGTTGATCTTGCCGACGGAGTAATAATTGCAAGCCAGCAAATTAATGCCGAACTGGCCGAATATATCGAACAGTCAGGCAAACTTGTACTCCCTCTTCAGAGCGAAGACAATTACATCTCTGTGTATAACGATTTCTATGAAAAGGTTTTACAGAGCAAATAAATACATTTCCTGTCGTGTCACTTACACTAATTTAAAAAAATATAATCTTTGAAAAGGCTAGTCTTTCTCCGTCGGTTAACATTTGCAGTGTTGCTTTCCTTTTTGCTTTCATCGTGTACCAAAGAACTATCGCCTATCGGCCTTGATCTGCTTGATCCCCTTGATTTGCTCAGCATGGGATACACTGACACAGTGCAGATAAATGCATATTCAATACCTGAGGACTCCGTGCTTACAAGCAACCTCACGTATGCACAGATCGGCAGCATGTACGATCCTATTTTCGGACGTACCACCGCCAATTTCTACAGCCAGGTTTTCATTACAACTACACGAGTGCGTTTTGGGACCGATCCTGTTTTTGATTCGGCCTATTTTTACCTCCCATACAAAAGCTCATACGGAGATACGCTCAGCAATATGACATTTCGGGTTTATGCCCTTACCGAGGATATTGTTGACTCTCTGAACTACTATTCCAATAATACATTAAGCTACGATGCGGCAAATCCTTTAGGGGAAATAACATTTCAACCAAAGCCAAGCGACAGCTCTTTTTACGATGGAAGTAAACATGCGCCCTTTCTGCGCATTCCAATCAACGCGAATTTTGGAAACTACATCCTGAATGCACAGGACACCACCTACCTCAATAATAATACCGAGTTTGTGAAATTCTTCAAAGGGATATGCGTAGTTGCAGAGCCGCAAAATATGCAGGGGAAAGGTTCGATTATCACATTCAGTATGCCTTCCGATTACAGCAGGATTGTGATGTATTACCATAATACAGAAGATACACTTAACTATAGCTTTGCAATTTCTTCCGCCTGTTCCATGTTCCAGAATTATGATCACCACGGATATGCCGAAGCAATTCCTATGCTGAAACAACAACTTGAAGGAAATATCTCGTTAGGGCAGCAATTCCTTTTTGCGCAAGGTATGGGAGGAATAAAAATAAAACTCGAATTTCCTTATTTATCTAAATGGTTCGAATCAGAAAAAGTATTAATAAACGATGCTCAACTCATTTTAGGCAATGCTTCCGTTTCGGACGTTTTTACCAATCCCTCCACAATTACGGTGCGTGGTATTGGCGAAGGTGGTACTACCAGTCCTTATGCTATTGCCGACGAAGATGAAGGCACAGCCTATTTTGACGGGTACTACAATGCCAGCAGTAATTCATACCGCTTCAGGCTCACACGGCATATTCAACAGGTATTGACAGGTAAAGCCAATGACAACGGGTTGCATCTTATTATTCCCAGTGCTTCTTATGTTGGCACTCGCCTGGTTTTAAACGGCACATCATCACCACAGTCCGACCTGAAACTTTATCTGCGCTATTCAAGAGTAAAATAGTAAATTTCCCAAAGTTTCATTCCAATTCCTTTTAACGACCCGTTCCTTAGAGGAAACGCGGTGTCATTAAAGGACATAAGTTCCTGCAACATAGTAATGTGATAGTACTGATAACCAGCATTATCAGGCTCATCCTCTACTAAAACCTGTTCCGGCAAGATTTTTGTTAACGGGGAATTGCGGATTTTTAAGTAATTTTTTTCTCTTCACACGATAGCAGAGGATGAACAGATTCTCAAAACATTACTAAGTTATGCCCCGGTTGAAGGAAGATTGTGATTTAAAACAGTATTCAACGCTCAACCGTATTGCAACATTTAGTATTTTTGTGTTATGAATTAAAAAATCACTTTAATAAGTTATCACTATTTGATTAAAAGTCGATCAACCTTATATTAAAAGATTATGTGCGGAATTGTAGGATACATTGGAAAAAAGCAAGCATGCCCGATTTTACTAAGCGGACTTCACCGCCTGGAATACAGAGGTTACGACAGTGCCGGAGTTGCCTTGCTGAATGGCTCCCTTAAAGTTTTTAAAACCAAAGGAAAAGTAAATGACCTTGAGCAATTGCTCGAAGGTGCCGAAGTTACCTCCACAATAGGAATAGCTCACACCCGGTGGGCTACACATGGCGAACCAAACGATTTGAATGCTCACCCGCATTATTCGTCAAACGAAACCATGGCAATAATACACAACGGTATTATTGAAAATTACAGCATACTGAAACAGGAATTGCAGCAACGGGGATATGTTTTCCGTAGCGATACTGATACTGAAGTTCTGATGTACCTTATTGAGGACATTATGTCGCACGAAAAGCAAAAACTTGCCGAAGCCGTACGGATTGCCCTTACACAGGTAACAGGTGCTTATGCTATTGTAATTGTTTCGCAGGATGAACCCGATCTGCTGATAGCTGCCCGTAAAGGCAGCCCCATGGTAGTCGGAATTGGCGAAGACGAATATTTTATTGCTTCCGATGCTGCCCCTATTGTCGAATTTACCCGTCAGGTAGTGTATCCCGGCGACGAAGAAGTTATTACCCTCAGCCTGGCCGAAGGACTGAAAATCCGTACCATTGCTGATATTGAAAAGACCCCTTACGTTCAAACGCTCGAAATTAACCTGAGCGCCCTCGAAAAAGGCGGCTTCGATCATTTTATGCTCAAGGAAATTTATGAGCAGTCGCGCACCGTAAAAGACAGTATGCGTGGACGTTTACATATGGATCAGGGAATAATAGTTTTAGGAGGTATCCAGGATTACCTGCGTAAGTTTCTGGCTGCCCGCCGCATAATAATAGTAGGTTGCGGTACATCGTGGCATGCAGGCATTGTAGGAGAATACCTGATTGAAGAACTGGCCAGAATACCTGTTGAAGTGGAATATGCTTCTGAATTCAGGTACCGGAATCCATTGATTTACGAAGATGACATTGTTATTGCCATATCCCAGTCGGGCGAAACTGCCGACACGCTGGCAGCCATCGAAATGGCCAAATCAAAAGGCGCAACCATCATTGGAATATGTAATGTTGTTGGCTCTTCTATCCCACGTGCAACACACGCAGGTTCTTATACACATGCAGGTCCCGAAATCGGCGTTGCATCTACCAAAGCGTTTACCTCGCAGGTTACTATACTTACCCTGCTTGCATTGATGCTTGCCGAGAAAAAAGGCACCATCTCAGCATCGCGTTATTTCCGTATGTTGCACGAATTCAGCACCATACCCGAGAAAATTGAAAAAACTCTGAAATGCAACGACCAGGTAAAGGAAATTGCCAAAATTTTCAAAGATGCTCCAAATGCATTATATCTGGGCCGTGGAATTAATTTTCCGGTTGCGCTTGAAGGATCTCTTAAACTGAAAGAAATTTCATATATACATGCCGAAGGATACCCGGCTGCTGAAATGAAACACGGACCTATTGCATTGATTGACGAAGAAATGCCTGTTGTTGTTATTGCTACCCGCAAGGGACAATACGAAAAAGTGGTGAGCAATATTATGGAGGTAAAAGCCCGTAAAGGCAAAATCATTGCTATTGTATCCGAAGGCGACGAACAGGTGCGCGAACTTGCCGATTACTGCATCGAAATACCCGAATGCGACGAAATGCTGGTTCCGTTGCTCGCTACTATTCCGCTTCAGCTCCTTTCGTACCATATAGCACTGCTTCGCGGCTGCAATGTGGATCAGCCAAGGAATTTAGCAAAATCGGTAACGGTGGAGTAAAAAGCACAAATCTATATTTTTTCAGGGCGTGGCTTTTAGTTGCGCCCTGTTTTATTTTGGGAATGCAAAGTTTCTTCAAGGGTCCAAAATGCGTAAAGGTTTGAAATTATATCGCTTCATTATTTTTATCGCATTGGATTATATTTTCATTATAACTAATTTTTACCTGTATTTCAAAAAAATGATTTATGATTATAACATACCCCTGACACGTCAGTCGTTAAACACAAACATTTTTATCAGCACCATTATCAAAATAATAACTCCCCAGAATATAAAGAATACAATTTCAACCGGGATTTTTGGCCTTTTCATACAACCGATTTTTCTCAATAGACTATTTAATGCAAAGCTAAAGATGATTGTTCCCATTGCTAATTAAGAATTGATTAGAATATGGTTAGAAACCAATTAATGCACTGAATCTTAGGCTTCTTGTTTTAACTTTGCTTAAAATAAGGTACCGATATGGATAAGGTTAAAATTTTACTGGTTGAAGACGAATTCCGCTTAGCCGAAATATTGAAAAAGCAATTTGAGGAACACGGCTTCGATGTCGAAATTGCCAGCGATGGATATATCGGCAAACAACTGGCTGAAACGAAAACCTACAATCTTATCATCCTTGATATTAACCTGCCTTTAATCAATGGGTATGACTTATGCAGAGAAATACGCAAAACAAACAGCATGATTCCTATCATTATGCTTACAGCACTTGGAACCAGCGACAATAAAGTAACCGGATTTGATGCAGGAGCCGACGATTACGTGCTAAAGCCATTCGATTTCAGGGAACTGCTAGCAAGAGTGAATGTGTTTTTACGCCGCTCTGAATCGGTAAACAAGGCAGATAATCTGCATATTGCAGACCTGGAAATGGAGTTAAATACCAAAACCGTAACCCGTGCCAATAAAAAAATAGAGTTAACGGCGAAAGAAAGTTTGTTGCTCGAAACTTTCCTGAGAAACAAAGAAAAGCTGCTAACACGTGAGTTTATTATTGAGCAGGTATGGGGTATTGATTTTGACCCCGGCACCAACATTATAGATGTATATGTGAATTACCTGCGTAAAAAAATTGATCGGGACTTTGAGCCTAAACTGATACATACCAAGTTCGGATTTGGATTTTATTGCAGCGATAAGGAGATGTAAACAATGAATATAAAAACCAGGCTATCTTTTCAGTTCACAATTATAGTTGCAGGAATACTGCTGTTTTTCTCTGCGCTGGTTTATTATTTCTCCTATTCCACCCAGCGCACCAGGTTTGCCGATAGTTTGACCAAACGTGCGAAGAACACAGGTATTCTGTTAATGAGTATTCCCGAAGTAGATTCTGGCTTATTGCGAAAAATACATCATTCAACCCTATCGTGGGAAAAAGAAGAGATTGTAGTTACCGATTCAGCTTTTAACCTGATATATAACTATAATACTCAACTCCTTATCGGAGATGTTTTTCGTATTAATTCCGGAACTGAAGATATCACCCGCTTCTCGATAGCAAAAAAAGACGGCATATGCTATAAATACAGAATTAACAATAAAACCTTCAATGTGTATGTGATGGCCTTCGACAAATCGCGGAAGGAGAATTTGTCCGATCTGAGAGAAATCCTTCTCTGGAGCATACTTTTCAGCATTTGGTTAGCCATATTATTCTCGTATATTTTTTCACGAAAAGCGATAAAGCCAATTTCGCAGATTATTGAAAATGTGAAAGCCATAAACTCATCGCGATTAAATAGCAGGGTTAACGAAGGAAACAAGAAAGATGAAATTGCCAAATTAGCCATCACGTTTAACGAAATGCTGGCTGATCTGGAAATTGCTTTCAAAAACCAGAAAGATTTTGTTTCGAATGCTTCGCACGAATTCCGCACACCCTTATCGGTAATGATTGTTGAATCTGATTACATACTAAGCCGCGAACAAAACCCTGAAGTTTACAAAAACCATATCAATACTATTGTAAATGATTTAAAAAGCATAAATGCACAGCTCAATAGCCTGCTCGAACTGGCGCAAATTAACAGGGATAATGATATACAGCTTTCGCAAGTGAGGATTGATGAACTGATTTTTAACGCTGTTCAACAAATAAAATCCAAATACCCGGATCGGAAAATCATTCCTAAAATACAATATCCCGAAAACGAAAATGCCTTACTTATCAATGGCAATGCTGGTTTACTAACCATTGCCTTTAAAAATCTGATTGAAAATGCATGTAAATTTTCCGATGATGATGTGGTAATCGAATTTACGATTCCCGACAAGCACATCCTGGTTAAAATAATGGATAAAGGCATTGGAATTCCTTCAGGAGAAATTGAAAACATTTATAAACCTTTTAACAGGGCTTCGAATGTGAAGTTTAAAAGCGGCTTTGGAATCGGGCTTTCGTTAGTTGCCAAAATTTTCGAACTGCATGAAGTCAGTTTTAAGTTTCATAGTACTGAGAACGAAGGCACTCAGGTTGAAATGCTTTTTAAACGATCATATTGATTGAAAAGTGGTAGTTAAATTTGATTTCACAAGACGCCTGAATACTTTAACTGCAATCGTATACTCATTTGCCTGAACAAGAAGTAAATAACCCTAAATTAAAAGCCATGGAAACAAAATTTGAAGCTCTCGAAAAACCGGTTATTGCTGTACTGGGAGCAGGCCATGGCGGCCTGGCAATGGCTGGTCATCTGGCATTGATGGGATATGAAGTGAACCTGTTTAACAGAGGTGACGAACGATTGTGGGGAGTTAAATCCTCGGGTGGTATTGAGTTGGTTGGCGAAGTGGTAGGATTTGGAGCTGTAAAAATGGCTACCAATTCAATGCAGGAAGCCCTCTCGAACGCAAACCTGATCATGGTTGTTGTGCCGGCCCTGGCTCACCGGTGGATAGCCGAACAAGCTGCGCCTTATCTGCGTGACGGACAGATGATTGTACTTCATCCCGGACGAACTTTAGGAGCTTTGGAGTTTAAGCAGGTTCTCGATTCGTTGCATGTAACAGCCGACGTAATAATTTCTGAGGCACAAACCTTTATTTATGCGTCCAGGGCTATCGGCCCTTCGCAGGTAAAAATTTTCAGCATAAAACATTCTATTCCGGTTGCGTCCATAAGAGCATATCTCATTCCGCTGGTTATAAACCAATTGAGAAAATTTTATCCTCAGTTTGTTCCCGGCGATAATATCTTTAAAACCAGTTTCGATAATATCGGGAGTATATTTCACCCGGCACTTTGCATTTTAAATGCAGGTTGGATTGAAGATGATGCGCAGTTTCAGTTTTATCACGAGGGTGCAACCGAATCCGTCGCCCAGGTACTCGAAAGTGTTGACAGGGAGCGCATTGCCGTAGCAGGAGCACTTGGCATACGGGCTTTTTCGGCACGCGAATGGTTTTACATGGCTTACAGTACGGCAGGCGCAACTCTTTTTGAGGCCATGCGTAAAAATCCGGGATATCGCGATATTATGGCTCCACGCACATTAAAAATGCGATATTTGGAGGAAGATGTTCCTTATAGCCTGGTTCCGATTGCTTCTGTCGGCAAAATGTTTAGTATCCCTACTCCTACTATCGATTCATTGATCCACATCGCATCCGTATTAAATAAAACGGATTATTTACATGCCGGAAGAACAACCGAAAGCCTCGGAATTTCCGGTATGGGCTTGAGGGAACTTCGAATGCTGGCAATCGGGGAAAAAAGTCATAATCCCAACTAAACCCTAAAAATCATGAAAACAATAATAGGTGCAGCAATTGGCAACTGTGTTCATGTAGGTGGTTTGCATCACTTCCTGAAACTCGCAGAAGCTGAAGGCTTCAATACCAAATCAATGGGACCGGCTGTTTCGGTAAACCGTATAATTGAAGCTGTTAAAAACGAAAAACCTGATATCCTGGCGCTTAGTTACCGCCTTACCCCCGAGGTTGCCGGAAATCTGATCGAAGAAATTGCTCATGGCATAAAAGACCTGGGAAAAATTGAAACCCGGTTTATTTTCGGGGGACCTCCCCCGGCAGCTGCTATTGCAAAAAAAACAGGATTCTTTGAAAAAACTTTTGATGGATCCGAAACTATTGAAACAATTAAAGCCTTTCTGAGAGGAGCGTCAGATATTTCTGCAAAAGAAATATTCGCCCACGACCTTATCGGCCGGATCAGTCAGAAATACCCTTATCCTATTCTTCGTCACCATTTTGGAAGACCATCGCTGCCTGATACTTTCGAAGGTATAAAAGCAATTGCTATGGCCGAAGTACTCGATGTGATTTCTATCGGTCCCGACCAGAACGCGCAGGAAAATTTCTTCCGGCCTGATGATATCGTCTCGAACCAGCAGGGCGCCGGAGGTGTTCCCGTTCGCACACACGAGGATATGGCTGAATTATACAAGAGCTCGCGCTATGGCAATTACCCGTTAATGCGCTGCTATTCCGGAACCCGCGACCTGCTGAAATGGGCCGAAATGAGCCTGGAAACTATTCACAACGCATGGGCGGCAATTCCGTTGTGCTGGTATAGCGTTATCGACGGCCGTTCAAAACGATCGCTGGTTGAAGCCATTACCGAAAATAAATCTGTAATGCGCTGGTATGCCGAACGAAACATACCTGTAGAAGTTAATGAATCGCACCAATGGAGTTTGCGCGATGCTCACGATTCGCTGGCGGTGACCATGGCATATCTGGCAGCATATAACGCAAAAAAAATGGGTGTACGCAATTATGTATCACAATTTATGTTCAATACACCTCCCGAAACATGGCCAAATATGGATATTGCTAAAATGATGGCAAAACTGGAAATGATTCAGCGACTTGAAGATGATACTTTTAGCGTTTATCGCGAAGTCAGGGCTGGTATTGCGCATTTTTCGCCAAACCCTTCCATCGCTAAAGGCCAGCTGGCGGCATCAGCACTTATCAGCCTGGCCATGAAGCCTCATATTCTGCATGTGGTTGGATTCAGCGAAGGCGATCATGCTACCACAGCCGGTGAGCTTATCGAAAGCTGCAACATTGTGCACGGAGTTATTCAAAACGGGATTAAAGGCTTACCTGATTTCATGACAGATCCAATAATTATTGCCCGGAAAGAGCAGCTTATTGCTGAAGCCGGCGTTATACTGGATGCGCTCACCACATTAGGTTCCAATGTAGCTGACCCGCATTCCGATCCGTTAACCATAGCTACAGCAATTGAGAAAGGCATACTTGATGCACCGCATTTCAGGGGAAACCCATTTCTGAAAGGCGATATCCTTACCCGCAATATTAATGGCGCCTGGTATGCTATTGATCCGGCTACAGGCAATGCAATTGACGAAAAGTCACGACTTGAGAAAATACTTTCAGAATTATAATCATTAACAAACATCAAAAAATATATATGGCAGGAATTGCAGGAATATTTAGACATGGAGAAACGAATTTGGTTGAAAAAATGCTCAATTCGATCTCTCACCGTGGGCAGTTTGGAAAGAAAATTTTTGAACTGGATAATGCCACGGTAGGAATGATTTGGTCAAAACAGGAAGATGAAAGAGTGAGAGAGCAGGCAAATTCGAGGATTTTCAGGGACGGTCCCGGCTTTGGGCATAGCTCGCAGGCGTGGTGGAATAACAACCACTGGGAGTTGTATCGCGACGAGCTGGGTGTTGCTCCCCTTTATATGGCTAAGGATCATGAAGACACTCTGTTTTTTGCATCCGAAGTAAAAGCGCTGCTTCCATTTGTAGATGATATTTCGGAAATGCCACCGGGATATACTTTTTCCGCTAATGGCTTAAAGCAATATTTCGAACTGAAGCAGCAGAACCATCTTATCTCCGATCCCGGAGCAATAGCTTTGGAACTGCGATCGATACTCAGTTCAGCTATTAAAAAGAGGATTAAATCGGATACCATCGGATCGTGGCTTTCCGGAGGACTCGATTCCAGTACCATTGCTGCGTTGGCCCGTCCTTATGTAACCACTCTGCACACTTTTGCCGGAGGGTTAAAAGATGCGCCCGACCTGAGGTTTGCCAAAGAAGTAGCTGCTCATATTGGTTCCAGTCATCACGAAGTGATTATTACGCCTGAGAGCATGATCAGTATTTTGCCCGACGTAATTTATCAGCTCGAATCGTTTGATGCCTTGCTGGTAAGATCAAGTATAATTAACCTTTCGGTTGCCTATGCTGCTTCCGAATATGTTACTGATGTGTTTTCGGGCGAAGGTGGTGATGAACTCTTTGCAGGCTATGAGTACCTGAAATCAATGCCTATAACAAAACTTGATGAAGAATTAATTGATATTACAGGTCGTCTTCATAACACAGCTTTGCAAAGGGTTGACCGCTCAGCATCAGCATTTGGAACAACAGCACATGTTATTTTTACTGATCCCGAAGTTTTCGAATTTGCCTTGCGTATCCCAATCGAAATGAAACTGAAAAATGGTGTCGAAAAATGGATAATCCGTAAAGCCATGGATGGTTTATTGCCAGAAGGTATTTTAGCCCGGACCAAATCCAAATTCTGGGAAGGTGCCGGAGTGGGAACCTTAATTTCGGAATATGCTGAACGGAACGTAACGGACAATGATTTCAGATCGGAAAGAAACCTGAAAAACGGCTGGATATTGAGTTCCAAAGAGGAGTTGCTTTATTACCGGATTTTCAAAAGTCGGTTTGGCGAACCCGAAAATCTGAACTGGATGGGAAGGTCAAAGGGTGCTCCCGGTTCGTAAGCTTGGGCTAGAAATAATGTAGGTGGCAAAATATTCTTACATTTGATCAGGATAACTGCACCTGGAAAAGTATTCTTTTCAGCGTACAATATTTTCCGTATTATATAACATGTAATCCGGGGCATAGGTAAATTTTCCACCAGGCTAAAGAAAAGTAAATACGAATTTATTTTGAACAGCGGGAGCATTTGCCGGAATGAAAAGGCAAACAAAAAATTCTCTCCGAAGTTGGTTGAAAAATAAT